>JBCCFA010000222.1:0-7545 GCA_039029975.1 Pseudomonadota bacterium | reverse complement strand
GGAAATTAATCGCCCACGGGATTAATCTTGCGGAAAAACAAACGGCCGGTCGACAGTTCAAACAAGATATTCGCAAACACATTCGAGATATCTCCTCACGCTACATCATTTCAGGCGTTACCGCAGACGGGGCAATGATGTTTATCCCGGCTGAGGCGGTATTCGCTGAAATTCAGGCCAACCACCAAGATCTCGTTGACGAAGCACATCGGTCGCGAGTTTGGATCGTTTCCCCTACGACGTTATGGGCAATCCTGAACACCGCCGCAGTGATTCTGAAAGAAGCCGCACGCAGCGAGCAAATCGACATCATCCAATCGCATTTAAACAAACTTGGCGAAGATTTCCTCCGATTTCAGGAGCGCATGACAAAGCTAGCCGGACATCTCCGGCAAGCCAATGATGATATGCAGCAAGTGCAAACTTCAGCTCAGAAAATCGTCACCAGCTTCGATAAAATTGAACAAGTGGACCTGGAACAACTCAAAACCACGGACGACTGACGGTTTGGACCGGATTCGCGTCTCACTAATCCCAGCCAAACATTTGATTTCATAGGTTTATACTTCTATTCTTAAGATAAAGTAAGAAATCTTTCGTAAGATTTTGTATCTAAAGGTTAAATATCAGATCCAGCGACAGAGACGATGTAATTAGGTCATTATGCCCCATACCCTCCAAGGCGTTATTTTCGACGTAGATGGCACCCTAGCCGATACTGAAGAAATACACCGCCAAGCTTTTAATCTCGCTTTCAAACAATTCGAACTGGATTGGGAGTGGACGCCGAAACTCTACGAAGAGTTGTTGCGCATTTCTGGTGGGCATGAGCGGATTACCTTTTACGGGGCTGATTTGCGCGAAAATTTCCAATCTGACTCAGAATTTCGCAACTACGTCTTGACCATCCACGGGGTCAAAACGGAGATCTATCGCGATCTCCTGCATTCGGGCGCGGTTAAACTTAGACCGGGCGTGGAAAGGTTATTAGAGGAATGTCGCCGTGAAAACCTTGTGCTAGGCATAGCCACAAGTTCGAAGTATGCGAATCTCAAAGTATTGCTTGATAACAACCTGGGATCCGAGTGGCCGGAATGGTTCCAGAGCGTAAAAACCTGCGACACGATTGACGAAAAAAAACCCTCGCCGGCAGTGTACAACGCGGTGCTGGCGGACATACCAGTCCCTGCGTCATCCTGCGTTGCATTCGAGGACACAAAAAACGGCATGTTGGCGGCCACATCGGCGCAAATTTGCACCATCATTACGACCCACTTCTTCACACGGAATCATCATTTCCCCAAAGCAAGCTTGGTGATCGACCACCTTGGCGAACCCGATAAACCCTTTAACGTTTCTGCTGGAAACGCCGAAGGCGCGGATTACGTGTCGGTGAATCTAATGGATACAGTTTTGACCAACAGTCGGCAAATTGACTTGTCGAGCGCAGTCGAAGAATCCGCCGCCTAATTCATCCCTCGCAGTGATAGACAGCTGCGTCTACAATTCGCCCTATGACGCTCACAGAATTGAAATACATTACTGCCGTTGCTCGCACCAAACATTTCGGGCGGGCAGCTGAAGCATGTTTTGTCAGCCAGCCGACCTTGAGCGTGGCAGTTCGAAAACTTGAAGAAGAACTTGGCGTTACACTGTTTGAGCGCAACCGCACCGATGTAACCGTAACGCCCGTTGGAGAGCGCGTGATTGAGCAGGCGCGCGTCGTGCTGGAGTCGGCGGAACAAGTTAAAAATATTGCAGCGAGCGAAATTGACCAGCTTGCTTCACCGTTAAAATTGGGCGTGATTTATACAATCGGTCCTTACTTACTGCCACATTTAATCCCTGGCATCAAATTGCTATCGCCACAAATGCCACTGTTGATTAGCGAAGATTACACTGATGTACTCGCAGAGAAATTACGTGATGGTGCAATTGACGCAGCAATCTTGTCGCTACCGTTCGAGTATCCGGGAATCGTGACCCAGAATCTTTACGATGAACCGTTCGTTGTTGCATTGCCTAAGGATCACAAACTGTCGAAAAGAAAAAAGCTTAATCCAGAGGATTTGGACGGGGAAACGATGCTGCTCCTTAAAGCCCGGAATTGTTTCCGCGATCAAGTGTTGCAGGCGTGCCCGTATTGTCTACCAGCCGCCGCCTCGGGTGCAGACGATGCCGTAAACGACATGAGTAAAACCTTAGAAAGTAGCTCGATTGAAACGATTCGGCAGATGACGGCGCTCGGCGCTGGCGTAACGGTCCTACCAATTACTTCAACCGGTGAGGACACGCTAATTAACAAGCAGTTAGCAGTACGCCAATTTGCGAAAACGAGTCCAAAGAGAACTGTGGTCCTCGCCTACCGCCGGACTTTTCCGCGCCCCAAAGCGGTCGCCGTAATCGCCGAAGCGGTGCGAACCAATCCACCTGAAGGTGTCACGGTACACAAGTTCTAGCGCGCTTCGATAGGTTATTTAACGACCATATAGGAAGCGCGATCGCCGCGTCTAACGCGCAACAACAGTTGACCTTTTATTTGGGTTACAAGATTTAAAAACTCATTCAATTCTCTAACCGGCTGTCGATTCACCGAGGTGATGATGTCGCCGCGCCGCAAACCCGCTTCCCAAACGCGCGACCCACGTTCCACGTCAAATAGCATGACACCAAGTATTCGGCCGTAGGCGGGTGATTCAGTCGGAATGTTGCCGAAACTGGCGCCGGCGAGTCGTTTATTACGTATTCCTTGAGCTGCTTCAGAAATAGTTTCTCGTTCCCCGACAGCGGTGCTTAAGGTGCGTCGTTTACCGTCTCGTATGTATTCGAGTTCAACCTTTTCGCCAACACGCATGAGACCAATTTCATTGCGCAAAGACGCAGCATTAGTCAATTCTTTTCCGTTTACTCTCGTGATTACATCGCCTGGCTGTAAGCCCGATTTTGCCGCTGGAGAACCCGCCACCACATTTACCAGCACCGCACCGCGCTTCGTTTTAATGCCAAACGCCTCAGCCAAATTCGGATCGAGGTCTTGCAGTTGCGCGCCAAGAAAGCCGCGCCTTACTTCACCATATTCAACAAGCTGTTCGGTGATCTGCTGAGCCATATTAATGGGTATTGCGAAACCGATACCGATGTTTCCCCCGGACTGGGAATAGATCGCAGTATTGATACCCACTAACTCACCGCTTAGATTCACTAACGCACCGCCGGAATTCCCTGGGTTAATTGAGGCGTCAGTTTGAATCAGATCTTCGTAGCCCGTAATACCCAGTCCGCTTCGAGCGAGTGCGCTAATAATGCCGGACGTGACCGTTTGACCGAGACCAAACGGATTACCAATCGCCACGACAAAATCACCCACACGCAATTTCTCTGAGTCGGCAAGCGGTATTGCCGTGAGATTCTTAGGAGGGATTTTAATTACTGCGACATCTGTATCTGGATCGGAACCCACGAGTTCTGCTTGCAATTCCCGTCCATCGCGAAGCTTGACGGTGATTTGATCAGCGTTAGCGATCACGTGATTATTCGTGAGCACTAATCCTCTCGCCGCATCTACGATGACGCCGGAGCCTAAACTTTGGGTTTTTCGTTCGCGTTGTTGATTAGGTAAATTAAAAAATCGTCGAAAAAACGGGTCGTTCATTAGCGGGCTAGTCGGTACTTTCACGCGCCCTTCCGTTGAGATATTCACCACTGCAGGTGTTACCGCTTCCAGCATAGGGGCGAGACTGGGTACTAACTGATCGCCAACTTTAAGCGGTAACGCGGCGAAAGCCGCCGCCGTAGTCGAAAGCACAATCGCGGTGACAACAGACTTAAGCATCTTTACGCACGTGTTGCCGATGTCCGGAAAAAAATATCGAGTGGTAAATCTATTCGGGACCATTAGGGTAGCGCTCCTACTTAATTGTTCGATCAACTAAATTTTATAGGCGATAGTCGTCATAACCTTGGCCTGTATTTTCATCATTAGCTTAGTAAAACGGCTCAATTGCACGGCCCCTTCGCGTCGCGCAGTCTCTGCGTGCCGCGCTTCATCGTCGCGCATTTGTTGAAGTACTTTTCTGCTGCGCAAATCGTTCTCCGGTAATCGTTGCAGATGTCCATTGAGATGTTCACAGACTTGCACTTCGGTTTCTTCGATGAAAGCGAGACTGCGCTTATCACCGCTAATCCCTGCCAGCATGCCGATCACTAGCGACCCACCGCCCCACACAGGATTGAGAAGACTTTTCCGCCCACCCAGTTCGCGCAGACGCTGTTCGCACCAGTTCAGGTGGTCTAGTTCTTCGTCAGCGGCCGCCCGCATAAGCTCGGCGACATCTGGACTGGCAGCGACCGCTGCTTGGCCCGCATAAAGCGCCTGAGCGCAAACTTCGCCCACGTGATTCACCCGCATGAGTGCGGCACTTTCTTTCCGCTCGGCAGGGTTTAAATGTTCGATTTCCTGTTCACCAGCCGGGTAAGGTCGAACCGATGGCAATTTTCCATGCCCAGCCGCACTTCGCAAAAGGTCGTCGAAGACACCGATAACTCGATCAGAGCGTGATAAAATACGTTTTGAATTCAATGATTTGACCTATTTTTTCGGTGAATCCGCCGTGTCAAAATCAGTTCACGGACGACCGTCATAGAATTTTCCGAATCAGACGAACCGCGGGCATTCGCCGCACCCTAGGATCGTGGCAAAAATCCCGCCAGAATCAAGCGCCTAGAGTGCTTTCGATTATTGACAGCTAAGGTCTCGATCCGTAGAATTCCGCCTCTTTTCGAGCCATCCGGTAGTTCCATGAAAACCTACACAGCAACGCCCAGTACGATCAAGCGCGAGTGGTTTGTCGTAGACGCGTCCGATCAAGTCCTTGGCCGTCTAGCAACCGCCATTGCCGACCGTTTACGGGGGAAGCACAAAGCAGAATATACACCTAACATAGATACGGGCGATTACGTTGTTGTGATCAACGCTGAAAAAGTCCGCGTCACGGGTCGCAAGTTCACCGATAAAAAATACTACCGACATAGCGGCTATCCGGGTGGGCTGAAGGAAACAACCTTCGACAAGCTGCAGGAAAAAGCGCCCGAGGAAATCATTAAGAAAGCCGTGAAAGGCATGATGCCGAAAGGGCCTCTCGGTCGCGAAATGTTTCGCAAACTGAAAATCTATGCCGGTTCTGAACATCAACATATTGCACAACAACCGATTGCGCTTGAGATTTAAGCGCCTCCACGAATCAAAATTTAATTTTTATGGCTACCAATAATCATCTAAGCACAGGACGCCGCAAAAGTTCGGCTGCGCGAGTTTTCCTCAACAAAGGCAGTGGCGCAATTGTCATCAACGGCAAGCCGCTCGACGAGTATTTCGGCCGCGAAACCGCTCGTATGATCGTGCGACAACCGTTGGAAACGGTAGACATGACAACAAACTTCGACATCAATGTGACCGTCCGCGGTGGTGGAAACTCCGGTCAGGCGGGTGCCATTCGTCATGGTATTACACGCGCCCTAATCGATTATGATGAGTCGCTCAGACGCCCGCTACGGGCTGCTGGGTTTGTTACTCGCGATGCCCGCGAAGTTGAGCGTAAAAAAGTGGGTTTACACAAAGCGCGTAAACGGCCGCAATTCTCCAAACGATAATTCCGAATTCCCTGTCCACCGATCAGCCCTACTCGCGAGGGCCAACGAAGGTGTACGCATGACGTTTGCATTCGTATCTTTGCTCGGATTGTTGACATATCCTTTGCGATTCGTAAACATTAGGTTGCGTTAAAGAAAAGATAGTTCGACACGGAGGTCGACATGCAAAACCTAGAACCCGTTCGTGCGTGGTCACGAGCATGCAACTTAGTGATTGATCACTACGAAACCGCAAAAAGTTGCTCTGACCCGCGATTACGCAACACCATCATCGGCGCTTTACTTTCACTCCCGGTGAAGCTCGCAGAAAGCGCTTATTCCGACAGATCCGAAGACGCCTATGCGTCATTAGCAGCTGCCCGGACATGCTGCGCACAAATCAAAACCCATCTCTATATTGCGCGAGAATTACGTTTGATTGAGTCACTGGCGTCGGATAGATTTTTAGTGGAATCAATGAACATTTCCCATTTGCTGGAAAATCAGGGCGTACGACCGCCTTTGGAATAACAATAAATCGCGGCAGCAATAAGTGTGAACAATTACCGATTTTTGCTGAGACGTTTGCTAATCGTTTAACAGTTTTCGCTCACTTGGGTGGGCGCAACGGGCATTTGCACCAATAATTTCGGAAAACCGCTGAAGACGGCAATTGGTGAGGTGCCCGATGGAAACGATTTTCGTCACATTTAATGATGAAACCGATAGTGCGCGTGCGAATCATGTCCGCAAACAATTGTTATCCACGGAACGCTATCTCGTTGCTGGATATTCCCCCTATACCACCTGGGCCAAAACCAAATCCGGCGATTCGCTAGAAAATTTGCGCGCGAGCTTCGACAGAGAGCTTAAAAGCGCATCCACCTCCATTGTGATGGTAGGCGAGGATTCGGCAACCAATCCGTGGATCCGGTACGCGATCGAGCGCTGTTACGTGTTGTCTAAGCCGCTTTTCGCGTTAGATATATCCGCAATCCCAGACGAGCTTGGCAAAGCTTGCACAGCAGACCTTAATCCGCTCGAACGATTTGCCGTGTTGGAACATGGTAAGAAAGTCTACTTAAGCGATCGTTATGAGTCGCACGTCTGGCGTGCGGATTTCCTCGAGTGTCTTGGCGTCTATCTTCAGCGCGCGCGAGCGAGCGCTGCAAAAATTGCCGACATCAAAGCAGATCAGCAAAGCGCGCGATCAACAAACTATCGCGACTACGAATCCATGCGTCTTGACCGGGCGACCGTCGAAAAGCGCTAGCGCGTAGTAATTTATTTCGAGAGTTGTTCGACGGCGTGACCCGCCCGCAGCACCACATCGTCCTCGCCGTGCCGGCCGGTCAACATTAAGCCCACGGGTAATCCATCGGAAAACCCAGCGGGCAAGCTCATCGACGGATGTCCCGTCGCATCAAACGGTGCGGTATTTCCAATCATCGGCAAAGCACTAGTCATTATTTCAATTTCAGATGCGCCCTCTGGAGGAATTGGCAGAGCTTTCATAGTCGTAGTGGGCATGAGCAAAATATCGACGTCATTAAGCGCTTTGTTGTAGCTCGCGCGCACGTCCCGAATAATATTTTGCGCTTTCGCCGAATAATAAATACCGTAGCGATTACGCATTGCCAGCGCAAAAAGTAGCACCGTTTTTACGGTGACCGGTAAATCGTTCGCGCGTTCTTTGCGGATTTTTTCATAGAACGAAATGGCGTCTAGCTGAAAATGGCCTTTCGCGATCGTGCCTTGTCCACTCATTTCGTTGAATGTTGCGAGTGTCCCTTCGAGCATGCTAACCAGCATCACGCTGGTCGCCGTGGCGTGTGCAGGTATCGAGATATCACGCACATCGGCCCCAGCTTCTTTTAAACGCATCGCAGCCGCCCTGACCGTTTCATCAACATCGGG
>JBCCFA010000221.1:0-7557 GCA_039029975.1 Pseudomonadota bacterium | reverse complement strand
CGGAAAAAGCCGTAAACGAGGCTAAGATTGTTGAACTGAGGTTGGCTGCGGATCGACGGGCCCTTCGCCATCAAATCGATACCGCACGATCGCGTCTCGATGAAGTTGAGCACGTTTTAGCGCGATTTTCGCCACAAGTCGGGCAATTGGCGATCAGCGCCAATAGAAACCTCTCTGAATACGCTCGCTTTGATTACCCGGTGTTAGAAGACGAAACTCAAAATTTCGATGGTCCCCTAGCCGGCATTAAAGCCGGGCTCGCTTGGTGCCCAACGCCGATACTAGCCGTCGTTGCTTGCGATAGCCCTAATTTACCAATCAATTTGGTTTCAACTTTGCGCGACGCGTTGGAAAACGACGATGCGGAAATTTCAGTTGCGCGCGCGGGTGGCAAGCGCCAGCCGGTATTCGTACTGCTAAAATCTTCTTTACTCACCTCTCTCGAGGAGTTTTTATTAAGCGGCGAACGGAAAATCGGCAAATGGTATGATTTGCACCGAACCGTAGAAACTGAGTTTTCCGAAGATAAAGAGTTCGCTAATATTAATACTGAAGACGAACGAATTTCGCTAGAAAAAACACTATGAAAACGGCTTGTTATCGCGGTGTGCCGATGCTTGGCTTCGCTGCCTACAGCGGCGTTGGCAAAACGACAACGCTGAAGAACTTGCTTCCGGTGCTGCTGAAAAGAAATATTCGGGTTGCCGTTGTTAAACATACCCATCACAGGTTTGAGATAGATCTGCCGGGCAAAGATAGTTACCAACTGCGCGCCGCTGGCGCAAAACAAATTGTGGTTGGGAATGCAAAGCTACGTGCATCGATATTCGAAACAAGAAATGACCGCGAACCGGACCTTGTGTCGTTTCTATCGGAAGTCGATACGACGGCTGTGGAAGCAATTCTCATTGAAGGGTTTCGACATGGCCTATTTCCGAAAATTGAAGTTAACCGCGATGTTGATGACGTACTTCTCGCCGAAACCGACGAAAACGTGGTTGCCATCTTCAGCGACGACCCTAGTCATTCGGCCTTAATTGCGAAACATTTGCCGCTCGATGATGTTGGCGCACACGCTGATTTCGTTGAAGAATATCTCCAGTTAGCCCGTTCGAACCTTAACCCTAAATAAACTCAACATTGCCAATAGCGTGACTACTATGTCAATAAAACCGGATCCTAGTTGCGACGACGATTACGACGCCAGCTCACTAAGTTACGATGACGCGATCCATAGAATTTTGGACGCTGTGACACCTATCGCTGACAGCGAAATTGTTCCTGTCCATGATGCATACGATCGCATTCTGGCAACGTCTATTGAGTCGTCGATCAATGTACCTGGACATGTGAATTCAGCAGTCGACGGCTACGCGATCGCGGCAAATTGCTTGCCAAAAGACAGCACGGCAACCCTCCCGGTAATCGGCACGGCCTTCGCTGGCAAACCTTTCGAAGGCAACTTCGATGGACACGGCGCGGTCAGAATCATGACCGGCGCCGTGGTACCCGAGGGTGCTGACCTTGTTGTCATGCAAGAACACGCCATTCGCGCGCAAGATGACATTACGTTCGACAACCGGACTCGGCCTGGCGATAACGTCCGGGCGGCCGGTGAAGATATAAAGCGCGGCGAACAGGTTTTAGCTTCGGGCCAGCATATAGGGCCTGCAGAACTGGGCCTGATCGCCTCTTTGGGTATCGCTCAGGTGGCCGTCAAAAGACAACTCAAAGTTGCCTTTATCTCTACCGGCGATGAACTAAAAGGGGTTGGCGAAACACTCGCAGCAGGTGAAATCTATGACAGCAATCGCTACACGCTCTATGGCATGTTAAAACGCCTGAATACCGAGATCATAGATTTCGGTGTCATCGAGGACCAACCTGATGCCGTTCGCGAGGCATTACAAAATGCCGCGGCGCAAGCCGATTTAATCATTACATCTGGCGGCGTTTCCGTTGGTGAAGCGGACTACATCAAAGAAATATTGCAGGAAATCGGTGAGGTTAGATTCTGGAAAGTGGCCATGAAACCCGGTCGTCCACTCGCGTTCGGAAAAATTGGCGAGGCCACTTTCTTTGGTCTGCCAGGAAACCCAGTCTCGGTCATGGTAACGTTTTACCAATTCGTTCGTCCCGCGTTGCTTAAGTTAATGGGCGCCAACCAGAGCGATTTCCTCACCGTTAGAGCGCGCGCCGCAAATACCCTGAAGAAACGACCAGGACGCATGGAATTTCAGCGTGGATTTTTGACAAGAGACGATGACGGTGAGCTGCTCGTCGCGACAGAGAAAGATCAAGGCTCAGGAATACTAAGCTCAATGACGCGCGCGAATTGCTTTATAGTCCTACCAATCGACTCCGGACGAGTCGAAACAGGCGAATACGTGTCTGTGCAGCCCTTTCACGGCGTGGTTTAAATCACGTAGACAAGACGCCTAAACCCTAAACTTCTATCGCCATCCCGTCATAGGATACTTCCCACTCTGCCTGCTCCGTTTCTTTACGTTCGTCCGTCTGTTCGATCAGAATCGGATTGGTCGTATTAATATGGATGAAAACCTTACGACGAATGTCTAAGTTTTCCAATGCTGCTATCGTGCCGTCATCGCCTGACACACTCATATGGCCCATTCGCTGTCCGGTTTTCACACCAACACCATCTCGCACCATTTCGTCATCTACCCATAGGGTACCATCGAAAAAGATCAATTCCGCACCCGCTATTCGCGACGCTAGCGAGTCATTCATTGTCGCGCACGCAGGCATATAGAAAAACTTGGTGGCACCCGCCGCGTCCTTTACCTCTAACGCGATGGTATCTTCACCGACTGCGCCAATATCAACACCTTTCTTTTCGTCCTCCAGCCACAACGCAACTTTGCCGGGCACCGCAAAAGGGACAATTTTGATGCCTAAAGGCTCGCCGGCACCGTCTACGACATCAATTTCTTGATCTAATTGAATTGGCTCACGATTAACGAATTTCGGATTCAGTACATTAAAAATCGAATTCGCTTCTAAAACTGATAACACACGCGGCGTACCGTACAGAGTGAAAGCCTGCGATTCTCGCAAATTCAATAAGCCAGCAACGTGATCAACGTCTGCGTTAGTGAGCAATACTGCGTTAATTGGACTCGCCCTTAGGGGGCCATCTGCCTTCGGTTGAAGAATGTCATTATCGTTAATCTGCTGGCGCAAATCTGGCGACGCATTGAACAATATCCAACGCTCGCCATCGACACTCACCGCAATGGAAGATTGCGTGCGCTGCGGCGCCATGCTGTCCATGGCGCGTGCTCGACGGGAATTTGGATGATTGCAATTCCACTGCGGATAGCCTCCGCCTGCTGCTGAACCTAAAACTCTAATGTGCATTTCTTTCTCTCTAAAAAATCTGTGTTTATTTCGAGCCGGTTTTTCAAAACCCAGGCGTGTTCTTTGCTACCCAGCGTTCGCCATCAACGAGCTTTTCCTTTTTCCAAAACGGCGCTTCCGATTTCAGATCCTCCATAATGAACCGGCACGCTTCGAAGGCATCTTTACGATGCTTTGACCACACCGCCACAAGCACTATCGGGTCGCCGGGGAATAGTTCGCCCACGCGGTGGGCGATTAAAGCATCTAATAGCGCCCAATTGGATTCTGCTCGGGAGATGATTCGTGCTAGATGTTTCTCCGTCATTTCGGGGTAGTAGTCAAGCGTCATGCTGGTAACGGTATCGTTTTCGTTATTATCACGCATTGTGCCAATAAAATTAGCTGCGGCGCCTGCTTTACCTGCTAGCGCTGGCACCGATTGCTCATATTGCGCCAACAGCTCATAGGGCGAAAACGGTTTATCAAAAATTCTAACGCGCACCGTCAACCTCCAGTTACGGGCGGAAAAAACGCAATTTCGTCGCCATCATTCAAGGCCTGGTCATGCTCTGCATAGTCAAAATTCACGGCACATAAAACACCATCTGGGATTGTCGATCGCCCGGTAAACTCTTCCCATAGAGATATCACCGTCATGCCGTTAGAATATTCAATCGTGCCTGAGCGTTTGCCAATGGCATCGGCAAGATTAGCGAATAGTTTGATTTGTATACTCATGTTGTTGATATTATCCGCAAATAACTGATTGTTCGCGGCGCGAATACCTTAAACTACTGGTATCGTTCGCTCGACGTCTCGGGCATTGTATCGTAGAGCCAAAAACTTAAAAGACCATGACTGATTTCACCCACTTTAACACTCAAGGCGATGCGCACATGGTGGATGTGGGCGACAAAGCGAATACCAAACGCGTCGCAGTGGCTCAAGGTCACATTGTCATGGCGCCGACTACCCTTGCTTTAATTGAATCGGGCGGACACAAAAAAGGCGATGTGTTGGGCATTGCCAGGATTGCTGGCGTGATGGCCGCAAAGAAAACCTCTGACCTTATTCCTTTATGTCATCCCTTAAGCATTACCGCCGTAGATATCGCCTTGGCGCTAGATAGTGCCCAAACCCGGGTGACGTGTGACGCTCGCGTCGAAACAATCGGGCAAACCGGCGTGGAAATGGAAGCACTCACCGCGGTTCAAGTGAGCTTATTAACCATCTACGACATGTGCAAAGCCGTCGATCGCGGCATGAGCATCCACCGCGTCGAATTGTTGAGTAAATCGGGTGGACAATCAGGCGATTGGCACAGATCTTAGCATTCGGTGAATCAAGCTCGTATAACAACACTAAGCGGGCTAAGCGCTCGTCTCTAAGTTAGCTTTCTAACTCCCGCCGTCCGGGTCATGCAGCCGATTCGAATGCGTCGCTAGTTTTACATATCTTTTACAACGCTCCTCCTCGGTTCAGGATAGATTTAACGGCGTGCGCAGAAAATGCGAGTTAAATATGTTTAGCCACCGACGAGAGGAACAACGAGTGCAAATGCGATTGAAAAATTGCACCTTCGATGCTCGATACGCACAGATTGCTTGCCTGTCGATTCTGCTTGGTTTTGGGGGGATTTCCGGCGTCATTACAATCGCGCTCTTAATTGGATTTGTAATCATCAGTACTGCGCTTGCTGTCGAGTACTTTGCTTCATCGAGGAATTGGAACCAATTACCAAGCGCGCTGATTTCCGCGCTGTCTTTATGCTTGTTGTTACGCACTGATAGCGCGCTATTTGCCGCGGCCGCTGCGCTGCTGGCAATTTCAAGCAAGTATCTGCTCCGCCACGCCGGACAACACATTTTTAATCCTACGGCGCTAGCCTTGGTCATAACGACCTGTCTTTTCGACGGGGCTTGGTTATCGCCGGGTCAATGGGGCAACACCTTTCATTTACTGATCCTTGTTGCATTTGCCGGTTTGTTTGTCACCGGCTTAGTGACTCGCATCGATCTGAGCTTGAGCTTTTTGTTTTGTTACAGCGCCTTATTGCTTAGTCGCGCAATTTATTTAGGCGACCCGTTGGCCATACCACTGCACCAGCTCACCAATGGCGCTTTGCTAATCTTCACGTTTTTTATGATTTCCGATCCACGCACCAGCCCTCATTCGCGCCCTGGTCGGCTAATCTTCGGCGCAGTCGTCTCCGTCGTCGCGTTCATCATTCATTTCAAATTCTATTACCAAAGCGCACCAATCTTGGCACTGGTGCTGTCGGCACCGTTGGTGCCGCTGCTGAATCAGCGATTCCCCGGCGCGCGTTTCAAGTGGCCTCGACCATATTTACCAACCCAGCGTTCAACAGGAGTAAATCATGCATAAGTTTACCGCAGTTATAGCTAGCATCGGACTCTACATTGCATGGTCGCCCGCGTTCGCTTTCTGCGGATTCTACGTTGCGCGTGCAGATCAAGCGCTGTTTAATGATGCCTCACAAGTCGTTCTAGTGCGCGACGAAAACCGTACGGTAGTCACAATGAACAGCAATTTTCGTGGCGAGGTTGACGAGTTTGCGATCGTTATTCCTGTCCCCACCATCCTCGAACGCAGTCAAGTTAATGTTGCGGATAAAGCGCTCATTGAACATTTAGACGCCTACACGGCTCCTCGCTTGGTGGAGTATTTCGATGACGATCCGTGTCAGGTTTTATACCGCTATAGCATGGCGGAGGACGCTGCCGTTGCTGCCGCGCCGATGGCGGCACGAAAACGCGCAAAAAATTTGGGCGTGACGATTGAAGCCGAGTACACGGTGGGGGAATACGACATCCTTATTTTGTCGGCCGCACAAAGTGAGGGCTTGACGCAGTGGCTAAGCGAGTCCGGGTATAACATTCCCGCCGGCGCAGAATCCACAATTCATAGTTATTTAAAGCAAGATATGAAGTTTTTCGTAGCCAAGGTTAATTTGGATGAACAATCGAAGCTTGGTTACCGATATCTACGGCCGATCCAGATGGCGTTCGAATCGCCAAAATTTATGCTCCCTATTCGACTAGGTATGGTTAATGCCGACGGCCCGCAAGATATGTACGTCTATGCGCTCACCAAAACCGGTCGGGTGGAATCGAGTAATTACCGAACAATTAAAATCCCGTCCGGCATGGACTTGCCTGTTTCAATCAAAGAAGACTTTGGCGATTTCTATCAAGCAATGTTTAACCAGCAGTATGAAAAAAATAACCGCAACGCCACGTTCCTTGAGTATGCCTGGGACATGGCTTGGTGCGATCCGTGCGCGGCCGATCCATTGAGCTCGGATCAATTGCGCAAATTGGGCGTGTTTTGGGTCGGTAGGGAAACATCACAGGCGCGGCCTCAAAACCAGGTACGGCGCATCGCACCGTCAAATGCAGTCGATGTATTCGTGACCCGATTACACGTGAGATACGATGCCAAGCACTTCCCCGACGATTTGCGCTTCATCGAAACCGGCGATCGGAAGAATTTTCAAGGACGATACGTTATTCGTCATCCGTGGCAAGGCCAGGCGAATGCCTGCCCAGCAGCGAAAACGTATTTGGAAACAACCCTCCCAACTCGCCAGCGCGAAGAGGCCAAAAGATTGGCTAACTTGACCGGTTGGCCATTAAGCCCGATCGAAACATCCAAGCCTAACGGTGCGAACCCAGAAAAATGGTGGGAGCGGCTCTGGCACTGATTCGCCTGACCGCGACGTTTCGCCGCAAACGCGAAGTCTATTGTAGAAAACCGACGACAGGCAGTGACGTGACTTAGTCATACTTAATGTACTTAAATCTCGGATCATCGGGCGTTCCCTCCAGCGCGCCCTCCCCTGCGCCCGGTTGCCAAGCGATTACCGATTCGATCTTTTTGGCAAGCTCGAAATCCTTGTCGGTAATCCCTTTAGCCGCGTGGTTCTGGAGCTTAACGTTCACAAATGCGTATGACACGGTTAAATCGGGATGATGCCAAGCCGCCTCGGCTAGATGGCCAACCGTATTGACGACCATCAATGTGCTTTTCCAGCCAGAGGTTTTATATTTGCGGCGAATCCAACCGTCTTTTAATTGCCATGCAGGCAATTCTTCGGCAAGACGTTCGACAATTTCTGTTTCACTGTAAGTTTCATCTGGCGTTGATTTTCTCCACGACATTTTTTTTACCCTG
>JBCCFA010000220.1:0-7592 GCA_039029975.1 Pseudomonadota bacterium | reverse complement strand
GCACCGTGTTGCGCTAATTCAACTTCCAGCACTGCCCTTTGTTCGTTCGTTGAAGCTAAACAGTTTTCGAGAAACTCTATATAACGCGATGATTTAAATTCGGAACCAAGCTTCGATAATTCCAACAACAAAGCATGTCGCTCGGCCTCAATTTGCGCAGCGTCCCCCCAATTATCGACGCCCAAACAATTCATCAGTTGTCTACCCTTGTCGTCAATTTGGTGGCATAGCTTTTCAAATTGTCGATTTTGTTGATTTTCCACCTGATCAGACCGCTTCAGCCGGTATTGCGGCCGAATTATTTGTCAGCGATATACCCGCCCAACCGCTGCGAATTTCATTCAACAAGCCCGATACCTCGTCAAGTATCTCGGTATCGTTTCGCGAGTTTGCGACCACCAGTTGTCTCGCTGAGTAATCGTACAGGGCCTGCAAATTTTCGGCTATTTGCCCCCCTTTCTCCAGATCCAAACTACCTTGCAGCCCGCCGATGATCGACATTGCCCAATCAATGTTTTCGCATTTACCGAGCGTATCTGAACGTTCGATGCAGCCTTTCGCGACAGCAATTTTTGTCACCGCGCCATCGAGAAGCATTTGAATCAAGCGATGCGGCGAGGCGCTCTCAATCTCACTGCGCATACTGACTGTTTTGTATTCAGATAAACCGTTTAATTTTTCGACTTTTCTATTCATTTAAATTGCCAAATTAGCAAGGGAATTACCCATTAGTTATTCGATTGAACAGGTTGCAGAACAGCGAGCTGTTGCGTCAGGAAATCTCCTGTTAACCGGAGTTGTGATACTACGGTGTCTAAAGAATTGAACTGATCAAGTAAACGTTGCTCGTACTGAACCAGTCTTAGTTCCATCGCATCACGACGATCGACGATATTATCTATTCGAAGATTAAGCGATTCCGTTTTGCCATCTATTAGTCCATCAGATTTCACTAATTGATCGACCACATTTTCTAGACGCACGATCAGACCGTTACTTGGATCGGCGAACAGATTCGCTATTGAGTCAGAGTCTTGCTGAATAGCTTGTAATAGTTCGGTCGAATCCACATTCAGCTGTCCATTGCTGGTTGATTCCGCGCCAAAAACGAAGGTGCTGGAAACGCCGATTTGATATATAGACTCAAATGACCCGCCATTAGAAATACTGGTATTCACCGCGTTGCGTATTTGATTTTCCAAAGCCACCAAGGTGACCACATCGCTGCTAAGGGACGTTTCCCGCAATTCCCGAATCGTCTTTAATGCAGTGTTGTAGGAATCAACGAAATTTTCCACAGCCGATTGAACAGCCACCTCGTCCGGTTCGATTTCAACCAAACTATCGCCAGCATCGGCCAGCGTTAATGTGACACCGGCAATCAGATCCGTAACAGTGTTTCTGGTTTGGGTAGACGTAAACTGGCCGTCGACTTGAATCACCGCATCGAGATCCGCGCTACTGAAGCCCGAAACGCCATCTCTATCGCTATTCAGATCAATGAAGTTGAAGGGATCACTATTGTTGAAGCTAAACGATAGGAAATTGTCGCTACCGGTTTCGTCAGCATTCAACAACAATCGGTTGCCAAGGTCGTCTTTCAGAATTGACGCCGTAACACCACTGTTTGCAGTAGCGCTATTTATCGCATCTCGAATTTCCCCAAGCGTTAATCCGCCGTATTCAACGTCGAAACTATCAGTTCCAACGGTGATCGTTAAGACGTCACCCGCCGTCCCAATTGTGGTCGAGTCGACGTCGGCAAATGTGTTCTGCGAACCGGTGCGATGATTTTCCGCGACGCGATCAACCGTTAAATTGAATACGCCGGGACTGGCGTTGGAAGCCGCACTAACCGTGAGCACATCTTGATTAGACGAACTCGCTTTTAGCACGGTGAAATCGTCGAGCTCATTTAACGAACTCAGACTACTTTGAAAGTCTGAGAGTACGCTCTTGATTTGCCCAAAAGCGCTAAGCTGCGCGCTAATCTGCGCTTCTTGCACAAATAATCGGTCGATCGGTTGCCTTTCCAGCGCAACGAGCTGTTGAACAATTGACCCCGTATCAATGCCGGAGCCAATACCAGGCGAACTTATCATAACGTCTTATACCGTACCTGCATTGTTGAGATTCATCAGATTTTTCAGCAGTTTTCTTCCACAGCGCGTCGTTAAGCAGATTCCGAAACCAAATTACCTGAAGATAATGCCTCTGCTATTGCAAGGGCCGTTTCTGCGGGAATCTGCCTAATCACTTCATCGGTTTCTTTATCCACAACACTAATGACTGACCGCCCCAAATTTTCGTGCACGCTAAACCTTAGCGTACGATTGCCGTTGAGCGACTGCGTATTCAAACGGCTAACGATGTCATCAAGTTGCTCAGTAGCCGTGGGCTTAGCGGCAGCGTTGCTACCAGCGCCTTGCGAGCTTGACGGTGGACTGGGCTGCGATTCCGCCCGCGCCACAGATTGCCGAGAAACCGCAGCATTGAGTTGCGATTGTGAACTCACCGACGAATTTCGCTGATTCTGTATGAATGTCGATATGATTTTTGTGTCCATATCTTTCAATCCTGTAAGAATTTGGTCCTGCCGCGCCTAATTGGCAACGACAGGACCAGTACTTCTACTACTTGAGATTTCACGGTTGCCCGCCTATCCCAATAACCCCAGTACTGACTGCGGTAGCGCGTTCGCCTGAGCGACCTGCGATATGCCTGCCTGCTGCAATATCTGGGCCCGTGTGAACGCCGCAGTTTCTGCTGCAAAGTCTGCGTCAAGGATCCTTGAACGCGCAGCGCTGAAGTTTTCGGCACCAATTTGTAGATTGGTGATGGTACTTTCGAATCGATTTTGGATTGCACCAAACTCGGAACGCAAATTACTCACCTGCTGTAGCGCAAAATCGATGGTGCGTAATGCACCGTCGGCGCTTGTTGCGGTAAGCACGTTTACGCCGTTGACCACTTCATCCGCGAACGTATTATCGATTGTCGCAAGACCTGCCGTCCCGGCAGTATTTGTGTACGTTCCACCAAGCGTGATCGCCTCACCGACGTCGCCAGAGAAAATGATTCCTGCGAAAAATTCCTCGTCTCCGCCAAGGACGTTAGCGCCACCGTTGGTTGCGCCATCAACAAACTCGATGTCGCTACCATCGGAAGTCAATTCAAGCGTTGCCGCACCCGTAGCTGTCGCGGCGACGCCAGTTGAATCAGACGCTGAATTAATGGCGCTCACAACATCTGCGATCGCGGCGCTCGCCCCGATAGTAATGTCGACGCCATTAATCGAGAGTGTCTGAGATGCCGCGTTTGCCGCATAGGTAAGGTCTCCAGATCCGGTAGTCGTCTCTGCCTGCGCCACAATACCCGACGTTTGGAATTCATTATTAATGGCCTCGATAACGTCTGTGACTGTAGAAGTGGCTGCTGTAAGGCCAGACAAATCAACCGCCGCGCCGTTAACAGATACATCGTCGGCAGTTATTAATGCCGCTAGAGCCGTTCGGTCGATAGAGCCACCTTCCACAACGCGGGCGCCAAGCTGCTGTCCGCGTGCATCAACGCCGGTTACGCCAAGCGTCTGGTTTTGATTGGCGCCAATTTGGAACGTTAAAGTCGATAAGGTACCGTCCAGAATGTCCTGACCGTTAAACTGAGTCGCGTTCGCAATTCGGTTAATTTCCGAGATTAACTGGGTCACTTCGTTGTTGAGTGATTGTCTGTCCTGCGGCGAGTTCGTGTCGTTAATTGACTGTACCGCCAATTCACGAATTCGCTGTAGCCCGTCACCAATAGTAGAAAGAGCACCCTCGGCCACCTGTGAAAAGGACACACCGTCGTTCGCGTTTCGAATGGCTTGGTTGAGACCTCGAACCTGGGTAGTGAAGCGATCGCTAATTGCTAAGCCGGCCGCGTCATCTTTTGCGCTATTCACCCGAAGGCCAGAAGAGAGACGCTCAATGGCAGTGGCTAGATCGCCTTGCGTCCGGTTTAAATTACGCTGAGCTGTCAGCGATAGAATATTAGAGTTAATGACTTGAGGCATGAGTAATACTCCTGCTCGTGACCGCCTGGCCAGTTTGTATGAGTAAAATCATCGAGCGGTAGCGCACCCACTGGCGCGACACCTGCAACCTCAAACATTCACGTATACGACCTGGCCAATAGGTCGTTATACAAATAGCCGATATGTTCGCCTTGGCAAACATTTACGGCCTCCAGCTTCGGGTAGCGGCCCAGAAAAGAATTACTTAAACGTCACTAAGGGCTTAACGAAGAAAATTGAACAAACTGAGACTTTGCACACGCACAAAGGCCGTTTGCGCTGCCTCTAGCGCGTTAGTGGTGCGCGCCAAATTTCCGACAGCTTCAACAATATCCACATCTTCCAACGTTGATTTCGCCGCTTGAAGCTGCAGCGAGAGCTCTGAATTTGCGTTTTGCTGTGATTGAATCGTATTTTGTCGCGCCCCGATGATGGCCTGGGCCTCGCGCAGATTGTTCATCGAATTATCCAGCTCGCCAAGCAATCGATCCATATTTGCTTGAAAATTTACCTCATCGGCGGCTGTCACTTGGGTAGTTTCTAACGCGTTATTCAACGTGTCTAGCGTATCGAAAACAGATTGATAGCGACTTGCGTCGATGTGGAATTCATCCCCCACTTGCGGCACGCCGCTGACACTAATTTCTATGCCCGCGAAGTTAATCGCGGCATCTTCTGTATAAACCTGCCCGGTAAGGACGGCGGCACCCGCTGTATCGTCGATGACATCAAATGTATTGGGTGCGGTAAAAACGACGCGATAATCGTGTTTCTCAAAAATATTTGGATCGGTCACACCTACGGGAATAGCTCGTCCGGTACCGTTATTGGCTGCCCCTGGTGATGTGACAAAATCACCGTTACCGTTTCGAATAGCGACGAATAAATCAAAGCCATGTAAGCCTTCGCTCACTTTGCGAAATTCGCTAATTTGTACATCTCGAGTTGTTTGATCGCCGTTATAGATAACCTGTCCACTAGCATTTTTCGAAAATGCCTGCGTGGACACTTTCGAGCCAGCGAAAATAAATTCGCCGCTAGAGTTTCTGCTGTTAGACAAATCGAAAATTTCTTCAGCGCGCTGACGAACTTCTTGGGCTATGAAATTGCGATCAGCCTGACTCAAGGTCGTTGTCTTACCTCGAATCACTAACTCACGAACGCGTTGTAGCGCATCATTTACGCTAGCGATTGAGCTTTCTTGTTGGTTTAGTCTAAGCGATGCAAAATCGCTATTTCGATTGTACTGTTCAACATTCGCGACGCGTTGATCGATACGTAAGCTTTGCGCGGCAGCAACTGGGTCGTCAGCAGGCTGATTAATACGTCGGCCGGTCGCGATCTGGGTTTGAAACTCAGCGGTATTCGCTTGCAAATCCAATATTCGATCAAGGGCGACGTTAAATTGTTGAATGGTCGAAATGCGCATGCTTAGTTCCTAATTGCGGCCAATAGTGATTGAAACATTTGATCGCCCGTTGAAATCAGTTCGGCCGCTGCTTGATAAGATTGTTGAAAGCGAATCAGATTCGCCGCCTCTTCTTCCAAATTCACCGCCGATACCGAGTTTCTCGCGCTCTCCGCATGTTCTCTAAGTGTTGCAAGGGCGTCGCGACTCACCAACGCCTCGCGCGTCGCAGAACCCACAACGCTCACGAGTTCACCGTAGGTATCTTGCACAGTCGCGTTACCGCCGTTACGCAACTTCGACTGGAGGACATCATTCAATGCTAATGCGTTGGCGTTATCTCCCGCACCACCGGCATTTATCGAAACGGTGAATGAATCCCCGGCTTCGACTGTCCCGGTGATTTGCACGCGCCATCCATTGATGTCGATATCGGCACCGCTCGTATACGGAATTAATGGTCCCGCACCATTAACTTGATAATTAGTCGGCGGATCAGCGAAAATTAGCTGGATTGGCGTTAACAATTGTGGGTTGCTTACATCGAGAATTTCGACCGCTTGTATAGTCGCGTCACTAAAATTAGATGCCAGCGCCTCCGCCCTTATCGGCAAGGCTAGCGCAATATCTTCAGGCGCGGTGACGACAACGTCGATGCTTCTCGCGAGTGATTTTGTCGGTTGAATAATATAGCTGTCGCCAGCGGCTGGCGGGCTAGTCACGTTGATGATGAAACCGTCGACATTAAAAGGGCCAGCACCCGTTAAAGTTTGGTTACTCTCGTTTTGAATATCCAAAAGCGTAAAATTCGCACCATCGTAGGTGAGACGATAATCGCTGTTGGTCAAGTTTCCGATATTCGCGTTATCTAAAGCCACCGTGATCGCGCCGCTGTTTGCGGGATCGGCATTCACTTGGGGTGACAAAATGGAGAAAAAATCGCCACCAAGATTGCCGTTTAAATCCAAGCCTTCCTGATGTTGTTCGTTGTAAACCACTGCGATAGTGGCCGCAATCCGGCCAATTTCATTGCGCGACCGTTCGATCAGGCTGTCTCGGAATCGCAAAACGCCACCAAGCTCGCCATTCGATAACAGATCGCTAATGGGCGAAATAACGCCCGCCACCTCATAGCCAACTTCAAGGCGCGTGCCGTCCAAGGGATCTGGCAAGCTTGTGAGCGAAATCGGTGTATTGCCCTGTACTATTGAGAGGCCGTTACCGATAAATACGTTCAAAGCACCATCAGATTGCTCAATCACATCAACTGAAATAATTCGGGCTAGGTCCCGCACCAAACTTTCCCGCGCATCGAGTAAGTCATTAGGCAATTGGCCTTGCGCAATCCCTTTTGCTTTAACGATATCTTCATTGATATCGGCGATAGCAGATGCCAATGAATTAATTTCAGTCACTGCATTGCTTATCTCTTCATTCACGCCCTCTGCGATCGCATTCAAGTTAGCGTTCAGATCGTCGAACCTAGCCGCAAGCGACTTTCCGGCGTCTAGGAGAACTGAGCGAGCCGGGATAGACGAAGGATCGTCGGCGACGTCCTGGGTGGCGTTAGAAAAATTCTGCAAAGCCAAGGGTAAAGTACCATCGCCGAGCAAGCTGTCGACCAAGGTCGACAGGTTGGCAAAGGATTGGCTTTCGGCTTCGTTGGTCGTGGCGTTTCGCACTTGGGCCGTCAAAAAATCGCTGGCGATGCGTTCAATCGTCGCCACTTCAACGCCTTTGCCAACAAATCCATTACCGAAAAACTGCGGCACCCGGGCAGATTGGTCGACGCGTTGCCGGGAATAACCGTCGGTATTGACGTTGGCAATGTTATGCCCGGTCGTGCTCAGCTGTCGCTGACTCGCATTGAGGGCCGACAGCCCAACGTTGAAAACATCAACCACTGCTCACTCCTAACATCTGCCAATCTCCTAAGGCGTTTTGTTACTCACGGGTATCGCCTCAGAGACAATTAAATTTTCGGCATCGGCCGCAACAGACGAATCAGCCGAATTTGCTGTGATGGCGCGACTAATAGCGATTATTTTTTCAGCGTAGCGCGGATCTGTCGCGTAACCCGCTTTCGCTAATTCCTGGATATAGGCCTCAGGATCTGCAGCCCTAGCTAAG
>JBCCFA010000219.1:0-7602 GCA_039029975.1 Pseudomonadota bacterium | reverse complement strand
CGAAAACTTCGAACTGCCTATTCTCTGACTCATCAGATTCTCGAAGCGAGGCGAACATGCGTGATAAGCCATATATTAATGCCGTGGGCGCCACTAGTGCAGTTCGCGCCGCAATTTCCGGGTTGTCGAATTGCCGAGAATACTCAGCAATTGCTTGAATCGCTGCGAATGGGGCTTCGACGTCGGATACCTCGGAAAAATCGATCAGTTCGTCGTATCCACGTCGCGCAGGATCAGTCCATGCCTCATCGACGTATCGACGCAGCTGCGCTTCGTCGACTGCACCTTCCCAAAAGCTCTCAACGATTTGCTGGTCAACATCGACTTCAACACGGAATCCCATATCGGCATCATATCGCGAAGCGCCAACGGCGACGAAATCACTCAACCAACAATCACGGACACTCAATTAGTAATTGGATACCAATAATCAACACACGACAAGAACGACTGTGTTTTCAAACACTCAAAGTAAAGCGTTAATGTGAAATTATTTAAAGGACGAAGACAATGAAAACTAACGTGCTCGCAATTGCTTTAGCAGGCGTGCTTTTTGGCTTAACGCCTGTTGGACAGGTCTCGGCGGATAACGAACTTAACGCCGAGAGCGCAAAATATGTTAAGACCTACGGCTATAGCGGCTATCGTGGGTATTCTCGATACTTACCGCGATTTTATCGCTACGCGAAACCCTATCGATACTACAATCGCGGTTATCGACATCATCGGCATAATCGTTACGGATACAAAAACCGCTATCGTAATCGATACTATCGATATCGCTAAGACTTCTAATGCGTATAAACGAAACCACCATATATATATTTGGTCGCCTCGGCGCCCAAAATTAATACCTTGTCTCCAGGCGCTAGTAGGTCTGCATTACGTAGATCTGCTAGCGCCGCCCAGATCGCGACTGAACCCAAGTTCCCATACTTATGCGCTGTGGAATAGATTCGGTCCGGGTCAATTTTTAAGCGCTGCGCCAGCGGTAGCGCCAACCTACCATTCGCCTGATGCGGAATAATGTATCTAAAATCCGAAAGCTTATAACCGCGTGCGCGGACCGCGGCCAAGCCTTTTTCAAACAGTTGCGGTCCGCTCTTTCTAACTTCATCTGATTGATGTTCAAATACCGGTAGGCCGGCATCGCAATATGGATCTTTGGACCCACCGCCGCTCAAACTCAACCCTGGGACTTTACCGTTGCCTATGTGTCCGATAAATAAATCTGACAACATAGAGCGCTGATCACCTTCTGCAGGTCCAATCAAAGCAGCCGCTGCACCATCGCCCATCTGCACGTAGTTCACCAATTGCTCTATGTCGGCAAACTCATTATCTGCTGTGAAGAATGGCGAGCCCACTTCACTGCCGACGATTCCTACATACTGCATCGAATTAGCGGCAACCATCGCACTCGCGATTTGAAGGGCATTCGCAAAACCCGTGCAAGCTTGTCGTAACTCCATATAAGGCGATTGAAAGTTAACGCGATCAGCGACCCAAGCGATATTCGGCGGTAGCAAAGTGTGAGGCGACGTTGTGTGCCCAATTAAATACTCGATGTCGTGTAAATCCCGCTTAGCGAATGTTGATGAACGCCGCAAAGCTTCCAAACATAGGCTAGGTGCATCGCAATTGTCCCTAACCTGTCCCAACGGCATATTTAAATCGCGGCTCAAGTGGCGTTTCTTGATACCCAAGCGGTGAGCAACCGCGCGCGCTCGGCGGGGCAACGCGGGATCCGTGCAGTGCTTTTTCAACGAATCCAGCAAGCACGCTGTATCGACCGGCTCATCGGGAAAAACACTTTCCAACGCCAATAATTTCACTGGATTCTCTGCATAGAAGGTTGTCATGGGATCAGACTGCCTAATTTCTTCGTATCCGAGAAAACATGACATCGGCATCAATGCCAATCGATTCGATCGAATCGGCTATGGGCTCCAATAGCGCGATCAACTCATTTCTCATTCGTATTCCAAGCTCGTGCAAGTGATCGCGCTTAAGCCCTAAACCCAGGGCAAATTTGCGGCTAACTGAGACATGCTTTGCTTCGTCCCGTTTGACTTTTTCGGCGACCGCCTGCACTCGCGGATCGCGAGCAATCTCGCTCCGTTCTAGGCACCACATAATTGCGCCTACCGCGCTATCTAATTGCGATATTTGTGCAAAATGCTCTTCTATCGATTCCGCACGCCCTAGCTTCGCAAAGAATAATGCCGCGCGCCGCTGCTGCCGACGTAAATCGGCAGGCATGGGTAACTGACGAGCGAGCGATTGCCACAGTAACTCATGACCGGCTTCTTCTGCTTCAATGGATAAAAACGCTCGCTGCAACAATTTCTCAGACGAGGTGCGCATTTTCGCGGCCGTACTAAACACTGAAATAGCACTTTGTTCACCGCATATCAGTAAAGGAATAACCCGTCCAAAAGCTTCTAGTCTTTGCTCGGACCCGCGTATCGGAGACTGGTTGATTTCACGGGATAATGAGGCAACTTGAGGCTCGTAAGGTCCTGAAAGAGAATGTTTAGGCAGGTTGATGAAACAGCCCTGCGCCTTAAAATCACGATTCGCGGGTTGAATTGATGTCGCTTGATTAACTTTTTGTTTGTCCATTGCCATCTATGTCGTTTTTCTTTCGGCTAAGGCTATCGATAACAACACCACATCAATAAAAACAGCCAAAATAATTATTGCCATTGATAAACCACTCATCACGTTTATCGGGCGAAAATCAGAGAGTAGTCCCGTAGCCAACCCAACAAAGAGGGTGATACTTGTAATGAGTAAAGCAGGACCCACTTCGGCGATAGCATCAGTCACGGGTTCTTTGCTACCGGATAATTTTGCTCTTCGGTATGAAGTCATAAGATATAAAGTATCGTCCACAACAATGCCTAGAATCATGCCTATAACAACTGCGCCGCCGATAGAAACAGTGCCATCAACCAACGCCCACAACGCATAGACAGCAACGATAGGAAATAAGTTGCATAAAATGCCAAGCCACAGCCCATTAAATTTCTTAAGTACAATTGCACATAAAAATGAAATGAAAACTAACGCAATTAGCAACGCTTTAATCATACTCGTCGCGTTGTGCTGTCCAAGGTAGGCAAACATCAAGGACGTCCCGCCACTGCGTATTTCGAAGGCGGGGTAATTTTGCGAAAACCACTCCAGCGCGCGACGATTAAATTGAAGTAGGGAATCAGCATCAACACTCGTCAAATAGGCATGTATCGCTAGATGTTGATAGTTTTCATCAACGAGACGTTCCAAACCCAAGCCGGTAGGAGAGTGTAATTTTGCAAGCTCTCTATATCGATTTAATGCGAGATTATTTTCTAGAAACGTAATACCCGTTGTGTCTTTGAAATTAGCGATTCCCAAAGATTTCTTCACTAGGCTTTGACGGTTGATCCAGCGCTGAAAATCTGCAGCCGCAGAGAGAATTTGATGATCAAAAATGCCAAATGGGTTTGAAGCTGAAATGCTATACACCAAAGGGTTTACGCCACTGAAACTCTCGTCAAGAAATTGAGCATCTTGCTGAAAACTGTGCTCGTGTGGGAAGTACGTAAAGACGTTGTCATTTATCTTATTCTGGCTCGCGAGCGGCACCGCGATCAGTAATATCAAACATCCTAACAGTAAGATATTCCTTCGCTTGAGCTGCGAATGACTGCTTAATTTAATCAGCTTGTCGCGCAGCCAGTCCGTTCGTTTGGGTTTTGATGACGTGTATGGGAGCAGAATAGGTAATAAGCTAACGATGAAAACCCAAGAAAGGACTACGCCCGCTGCTACTAGTAGGCCGACGATTCGAATGGGCGGAGAAGGACTGAAAGTCAGGGCAAAGAAGCCCAACGCTGTTGTGAATGTGGTTAGGGTTAACGGCGTCAAATTCTCCGATAACGCGGTGCTGAGCGCGGTTTTGGCTTCGCAACCGGCAGCAAGTTCACTATGATAACTACTGATTAAATGAACGCATCCCGCGATTGCAATACTGGCAATCATAACGGGCGCAAAAGCAACAATTGCCGCTAACTCGAAATTCAACCATCCGCCGAAACCGAACGCGCCCAGCACTGCCGCCGCCGCGATTAGATAGACAACACCTGCAATTCTCCAATTGCCAAATAAGAAACTCAAAACGAAGCCAATTGACAGTACCATGGCAGGTAGGAACACTTTCAAATCGTGCCTAATTACCGTGACATAGGCTTCGTTCAATAACAAAGGTCCAGAATAGCGGGCTGTAGCTCTTCCACCACTGTCTTGGATGCCCTGAGAAACCGCAGCTCGTATGGTCTCCATCGTCGCGATTAAATCTTGCGCGGGCAACGATTCGGGCAGATTAACCGTAATATCTATACCTAAGGAACGTCCGCTATCGCTGTATAACAAGCGCGCGCCTCGTGGATCGCGCTTTACCGCTTCTTGATCAATCAAAATCTCTTTAGGTCGACCTGTAAAACCTTCATCTAATCCGAAAAGTTCTGCATCCAAGTCGTCGAAATCGGATTCGATGCTTGAATGTAGATCCAGGACCGATTTGGTGGTTACAACAAAATCCAAACTTTCGACGGCATTAGTTACTTTACTAAGAGTTCTAAGCGACGACTGGTCAAATATTTCGCCGCTATCGAACACTAACGCCACGAACAAACCGTCAGAGATAGAGAACTGTTTTTGCAGCAACCGGTGTTGATTGAGAATTGGAAAGTTCTCTTCGAAGTATGCGGTGTAGCTAGCGTTTAGTTTTAATCCACCTATTCCGGCTATCGCGACCGCGATTAAAACTAGCGCACCGGCACCAACAAGCAGCTGATAAGATAAAACCTTGGCGACTAATTTTTCCATGGTGGAGCACCCGAGAAATCTATCGCCAAGCTGGGCCTAGGATTTTTTCGCCCAGTTTTTATCTGCTTTTACAATGTACTCATCAGGTTTTTTTAACCACGTTTTTCTC
Source organism: Pseudomonadota bacterium (assembly GCA_039029975.1). Classification (GTDB taxonomy): domain Bacteria; phylum Pseudomonadota; class Gammaproteobacteria; genus JBCCFA01. The sequence goes on along the minus strand of JBCCFA010000219.1, from coordinate 2,618 downwards.
ACGCCTAAACTGTAGTTCAGATACAGTTTGTCATCTCGAATTGTCCATGCCGCCGGATCAGAAGACACATCAAATCCCTTCGACATCGCATAAGCGCAGAAGCCACCGTATTGAGGTGCATATTTATCAGGGTTTTGCTCAAACAAGTCCAGGTGTTCTTGACTCGAAAAATGATAGACACCAGTACCATGCTGCGTCGTTAGAGACGATTTACCCTTCACCGGCTTTCCGGCGGTGAAATACGCAACTGGATCGTAGCCGCGTATTGCGCCCTCTTCCGTTGAGAACGTGCGTTTCTCGATACTCGCGCAAGCGACAGTCGTTAGAATCAGTAAGGCGGAAATAATTGTTCGGACGAACATCGATCGAATACCTCTTTAATGGATGGATTTTGCTAACTCGCGACGCATCTCGGTTGGTGATTTACCAAACTGCCGCTGGAATGCTCGGATAAGTGCAACATCGGACGAGTAACCAACTTCTGTTGCGATTTGCTCAAGTAACTTATAGGGGTTGCGCAGCAACGAACGCGCCTTCTGCATGCGCCACATCGTTAGGTAAGACTTCGGTGGCATGCCGACCAGCTCGTGGAATCGCTTGGCAAACGCTGAACGGGATAATCCAGCGATATCCGACAAATTTTCTAAATTCCAAGCTTGCGCGGGATCGGCATGGATTTGCCGAAGTGCTTTATTGATATACGCATCATCAAGTGCACCGACGAAACCTGCGGTTTCACCGTCGCGTTTCATCAAATGACGCAGAATTTGAATCAGAAACAGTTCGCATATGCGGTCCATCATTGCGACCGAACCGGGTTGCGCATCGACAACTTCGCCATCCATCAGCGCGGCCGTCCTTTTTAACCAATCCAACCCATTGCCGTCTTCATCGGCGACCAGATTTCGCTCAGGCAAAGTGCTGATCAACGGATGAGAAATATCGCGGTCAAACCGAAAATATCCACACAGCATGTGACAGTCAGCGCTTTCGCCTTGAAATAGAGGCTCCCCGCGTTCTACGGCTGCGCTCGCAGTTTCCGATGAAACCTTCGGCGTTGCGGGATTGTCCGCAATCCAATGTGCTTCACCGTCACGTAACAACATGGCCGTGCCGGCGCGCATGAGGAATGGCTCCGCCATATTCTCCGCGTGTAACCAGGCCTGACCGCCAAGCACAATATGGAATCGCGGCTCGTCGGCCGCGGGCAGGGATATTCCCCAAGGCGCCGAGAGTTTAGAGCGAAAAAACACGCTACCCGTCAGGCGAACGGATCGAATTATGTCGCTGAGCAAATCTTGAGACGAATGTTCTGAGTTATCGGACACCGTATTTTCCAACTATTTTCCAATGTAATCTGAATGAAAGGTTTGAGCTTGGTCCCTGCTGCTTGTTCCCTTAATGGACGTCATGTAAAAAATCGAAGACGTTGAGTCAGTTCGATGTATTGACGGCCATTCGAACAGGTGAGCGCGCCCGTTAATGCATGATGCTATGTGCAAATAATTCGCTTCCCACGATTAACAAAGTGAATACGCTAACGGCAAAGCCCGCCCTATTGCGGCGTTTTTCATGGAGAGTCGGTTGCAGGGTCAACGTGTCTCCGGATCGACGATTTTGATAGCTTTGATACGCGATTAGTGTCGCGATAAGCAGCGCCCCACCGCTAGCTAAAACCAAAAGCGGTATTCGTATGATTGCTTGGTCAAGAAATAGCGCGACCGACCCCATAGTCAGGCTACCGCCTCCGAGTCCCGCAGCAACGCCATTTAACGCCAAGTATCCGGCGCAAGGCGCACTAAAAATTGCTGCGATCGATGTAAATACCCGTAATGAATCCTGCTTTTCGACAAAATCATCCTCGAAGCTGATGGGTGTCGTGTCCCCGTATCGTGCAACCATGAAAGAACTGGCAAACCCTTTTAGCCGAATCGCTTCTAAGGTCGCGGTTTGAAGATCTGGATCGAGCTGCTCATAAATTGACTCGTCGACCAAAATTTCGCCCGCGCCCGATTTCGACACTAATCTGGCAGCCCTATTTACGACATCACCTATCGCCGAAAAATGAGCAATGCCTTGCTGTCCGACGCGACCGACTCGCGCATGCCCGGCGCCAATTCCGATCGTCACGCTGAGATCAACATCTAAGGATTCGCTCAGCTCAGCGATTGCCAATTGCAGCGCCATAGCGGCTTTTACCGCCAAATCTGCATAGTTATTGCGCACAATTGGCGCATTAAAGAAAGCCATGATTTCATCACCAACATATTGGCTTACATATCCGTCGTAACGATTAATGATCTGACTTGCCAGACGTAAAAACTGATCAAGAATCTCATGCGTTTTCTCCGGGCCAAGTGTCGATGTCATTGACGTGTAGTTGCTTAAGTCGGCGAAAAAAACACCTATTTCGCGCGTGCTTCCCTCGGTGATGTGTGCGTTACAACGGTTGCACAAATTGGGGTTTCCATCGCTACGGCGTATGCCGGCAAGCTTCGATAGCGCGCCAATTGGGCCGCCGAGCGATGGAAACCCCAATTTGTGCAACCGTTGTAACGCACACATCACCGAGGGAAGCACGCGCGAAATAGGTGTTTTTTTCGCCGACTTAAGCAACT
>JBCCFA010000218.1:0-7610 GCA_039029975.1 Pseudomonadota bacterium | reverse complement strand
GGGAGCACATATTTTCAGAAAGCTAGAAATGCGCCCTTGGGGCGTAAAAGACTTCTATGTAGAAGATATTGATGGTTACATTCTGTGTTTCGGGCAAATCGATTCTTAACCAGTATATCGATCGGTTCTAGACGGCCTTATCGGCTTCCCAAACTAGGAGAGCCTTACTCACTTAGTCGGTTCGGGAACAGCAATCGGGCAGTCAATAAAATAGGTCCAACCCCCATTATCGAGGCGTCTTGCCACTTCGGTTGACGTGCCGCCGGCCAGCACATCACCATTATTATGTCGAACGTCCCATGTTCCTTGTAAGATCGCATAGTCTCCGTTAATTAATTCGCCGGTTACTGTCCCGCGTAGATCCATCTTTTGTGCCACAAAATCCGCGAAAATTAGTCGAACGGCATCGTGGCCCTCTACCGGCGATGCAGTTGGGTCCATCGCGATTTTACAGTCAGGGTGAAACATAGAGACCACCCCCTCTAAATCGCCTTGGCGGATAAATTCCGCTACTCTCTCGACGATTTGGCGCGGTCTTTCTGCGAGGATTCTTCTGCTATTGCTCATTGGCCACTCCGAAAAAATTAGTCGAATTGGTCCGGTACGATGTCCGGCGGGTTATTGTCCATATCGAATATTAATTTCCAATTGCCCCTTTCGTTCTTACGGTAAATTAAACACACCCTACCGGTTGTGGTGGGATCCACGGAAACCGTCTCACCATTAGGCGGTCGAAAAAAGTAAGCGCCAAGCAGCATTGCCAGGGAGCCCTCTTGGATAGCCGCTTCCTCTTGGTATTCCAACGTGCCGGAAAACGTTTTCAGCATGTTTTCGTACCAAGGCTTAATTTGAGCAACCCCACGTAGAAGGGGTGCATTTGCATTGGCGTAAAGTGATTCCAGGTGATAGTAAGAAAAAAGCTTTTCCAGATTTTTCTCGTTAAAGGCCGCGAGCCATCCTGCGAGGTTTGATCTGACCTTTTCGATTTCTTTGGGATCTTCGACCATATTCGAGTTTTGCTTGTTTTCCTAAGACACACCCTAGCAAGCGAGAATATATAATAAAATACGTTTGTGTTAATCAGTTAGATTATAAAATTAAACAATGGATCGTTCTCAATTCAGCGACCTAATTGCTTTTATGGAAGTCGCGCGTAGTGGCGGATTTCGTTCCGCGGCTGAGAATTTAAATCTCACACCAGGCGCAGTCAGTTCTGCGGTAAAACGTTTCGAGAAACGGCTCGGGGTGCGATTATTCGAACGTTCAACTCGTTCGGTTGCATTAACAACGTCCGGCAAATTTTTATTTAGTAAATGCGAGCACGGTTTAAGCGACATCTCTGCTTACATCACGGAGGTTAATGAGCAATCTAAGAATGTTAGTGGCGAATTGCGAATTAGCGCGCCACGTCGGGCTGGGCACTTTTTCCTAGATGAGCTGACCGTCAGCTACGCAAAAACTCATCCCGATGTTAAGGTGGAACTCATATATGACGACAGCAAGGTTGACTTAGTTTCGGCCGGTGTCGACATTGTGATCAGGGCGCAAACGATACTAGATGAGTCCTCGCATGCTATTCAGATCACAAAATCGATGCCTATGACGATCGTGGGATCTCCGAAATACCTCGAGACTGCGGGAATGCCTCGCCGACCGACTGATTTGGTCAAGCACGATGGAATTTGTTTTGCTTTTGAGGATCCGAAAAACCTGGCGTCTTGGGATATGAGCGGTCCTGATGGTGTTTATTCGGTAATGCCAACGCCTAGAATTATCGTCAACGATATCCCCTCGTTAATAAAGTACTGCGAGGCAGGTTTAGGACTGTCGTACATCTTCGCCGAATCTGTCGAAACAAGCATTAAAAGAAAGAAACTAGTTCCCGTCCTTAAAAAGTCAGTCGCGCCGTTACCCGGTTTTTCGCTCAGTTATCTGAGCAAGCGCCATATGCCACGCCGAGTGCGGGAGTTTATTGAAATGGCGAAGGGACTAAGACTGTAAAAGCAAACCTCTTCTTTTTGATAAACGCGCTGAAGTCCAAATTATAAAGCCATACGGCTGGTCAAATCGCGGGTCTACAAAAAATTCACGCTAATAATTGAGAATAGAAACTTATCGCGGGAACGTACGAGCGCAAGCTAAATGAAGTGCCCCGTGAGTGCCACACGGGGCTTTCCAAAGCTTCAGAAAACGATATTAATTTCTGCGGGAAATAGGGTGGCGAAAGAGGCAGGAGTCGAACCTGCCGAACACGCAATCGCGCATTCCACCGGATTTGAAGTCCGGGCGCCCCACCGGGATGCGTCGCTCTTCCACTAGCTATGCTATCAAGGATGCTTGGTGCATAACAACGTTGTCCTGAATTTACGCATCAACCGTATCGCTGGGCGCGCTGTTCAAATCTTTCGTTAGAAACATCAAACCGGCTAGCGAAATTAATAGCAGTAACGTACCCATGAGCAAGGCGTAGTCTTCAAGCCTGAGTAAGGTGTAGATCGCCGTGAACAGCCCACTCAAGAGCCAAAAGAGCACAATACCGCGCGACCGATTAGCGAGCGCGTAACCCACATAACTACTGATTAAACCCACGCAGGTTAACGCTGAAATAAAGTAAGCGACACTAAAGTGCAGATGTTCAGACAACGACAGCAATAACAAATAGAAAAACGCCAGAGACACGCCAACTAAACCGTATTGAATATAATGCAGCGTAGATCCGGCGGTCGATTCAAAGATGAAGAAAGTAATAAACGTGAGTGCGATAAAAAGTAAGCCGTATTTAACCGCACGATTTATTTTAGAATAGATAAAAACGGGCTCGAATAGGTCAACACCCGCTAGCAGTTCGTAAACATTAAGTTCTGATTTCTCCGTAACCCATTGCTGCGGATAGTTCCGGGCCAGATGCGGAATGCGCCAATTCGCGATGAACCCTTCCGCGTTGATTTCATGATTATCTGGTAACAGTTGCCCGGCGAATTTGGGGTGTGGCCAGCTCGAGCGCATTGTCACGTTAGTCGTTTCGCCCAGCGGTGCGAAACGCACACCATGCGAACCATTCACACTCAGGTCGATGTCAAAATGAAATTCGTCCGCCGAATTAAGGTCGCCCGATAATTTCGCACTGAATCCGCTGTGCAAAATCCCGCTACTGCCAACGCCGGACACCACGCTTAGATCTTTCCCGTTCCAGCTAACCGCATTGATTTGATCAATCGCCTTGGTATCGCTGAGACCGATAATGATTTCAGCCTCCGCATAAAGTACTTCATCGACAGAATTAGATAAGGTACTCAAGTCGATATCTGAAAATTTTCCCGTCATCCGATACTGAGCGGCATATACTAGCGAGCGATAGATTCCTCGTTCCCGATAATCTTCTTTAAGTTCGGCTGACACGTCCAAATCGTCGGGTAGAAATACGGCAGTTTTGCGAACATAGCGTGTTTTACGTTTGGTTTCGGTATGGCCGTAGCTATTTTCTAATTCTTCCTCTGATTCGTATTTTTCGATGAAGGGCACAACGATAATCGGACCGACAATCGTTTGTTGCGCGCCCCACAGAGAGGCGATTTCCATCAACACGGAATCATAATAATGATGTCTTTCAGAAATAACCCCGCTGACCATATTAAGCGGAATACCCATGGCGAGCGTGATTAGGGCGATAACGATTAGGCGGTGACCTAAAGAACTTTTTAATTTGTCAAACAGTGTGCGCTTCATGAATGAAATCCCGAGGATGGCTTCTTGGAGCGTCTAGCTTGCCTCGGAACCACGCAGACCCAGTGATTAAATTTGGCGATAAGATAGTTAATCGTGGCGTAAAAGTGGCAACCGCCCGGCAGGCCCGACAGAACCTCCCGTCGGCTCTAGAAAATCTATAAACGGCTAATTGAGTTCAAACGAGATAGGAACCGATTTTGGTCCGGACACAAATTCAGAGGCGATCAGTTGCCCTTCACCCGCCATTGAAACTGATTTGATTGCCGGCAATAGGGTTTCCCATAACGTGGCCATTTCGAGGCGCGCTAAGTGTTGCCCAAGACAGACGTGCCCGCCGTGCCCAAATCCGAGGTGCCTGTTGCGTGCGCGATCGAGTCGAAAACTAAATGGATCATCGAATTCACTTTCGTCTCGATTTCCAGAGGGGTAGGCGAGATACAGCCGGTCGCCCTGGCGAATTTCTTCGCCGCTCAATTCACAATCACTCGTCGCATGGCGTACAAAGTGTTTTACCGGTGTTGTCCAGCGAACCGCTTCTTCGATGAAATTTCGAATAAGGGATTCGTCCGTTTTGAGTGCCGCGAAAAGTGCCGGGTTTTCTGCGATTTCCCACATCGCGCTCGCGGTTGAGTGCGCTGTTGAATCGTGTCCGGCCGTAGACAGAATGGCGAAATAGGATATCGCTCTTGAGTGGTCCATTGGGCTACCATCAACATCTGCATTTGCAATGAGTGTCGCTAAGTCGTCGCGAGGTTCCCGTCTACGTTGCTGAATAAGATCGGAAAAGTAGCGGTCGAATTCATCGAAAACGATTTTCCAGGTGCGCGGCTGGCCGTCTGGTTTCGTTGGATCGCTGCCTGGACGCATTAAATCTGGATCCGCCCAACTGAATAGCCATTGGGTTAGCTCCAACATACGCAGATGATCTTCACGCGGGACACCAATGACATCCATCACCACGTGCAGCGGATAGGGCGTGGAGATAGTTTTTGCAAAATCGATTTTGCCGTTACTTTTCTGTAACTTGTCTAGCTGTTCCTGCGCGCTTTTTGCCATCATTTCTCGTAGCGGTTGCACGGACCCAGAACCCAGCGCAGAAAAAAGAACGCGACGATGGTTTTTATGCTCGTCGCCGTCTAGTTGTACCAGTGACCGGAATAGGTTGTAGTCGCCGCCCGTGAATTCTTGCACAAGCTGTTCACCCAATTGAGGAATGACGGTCGCTGAACGATCGGCGTTATGGAATAAGTCACTTTTCCGGCTGACAGATTGAATATCCTCGTAACGACTGACAATCCAATGTGGGTCGTAACCCGGGACCTCTGCCTTCGCAAGCGGATATTTCTCGCGTACTGTTTTAAACACCTCATCTACCGCACCGCGTACCGCGAACGTCGCCGGATTAAGAATTGGTGCAATTAATTCGGTAGGAATGATGTCCATACATTTAATCCGTTATTCGCCATAAATTTCTCGGCTCGATTTCCGAATCTTGCGTATTTGATCTTGGCGAAATGTTAAGCCTATTCGATCGAAATACTCGAGGATTTCGATCACCGCATTTCGTCCAATACCGCAAGCGTCTCGATATTCTTTAACAGTAAAACCGCTACCGTCGGATTTCGAGTGGAGCGTCTCCGCAATTGTCGCGAATTCCTTAACAGTCACCGGCAAAAAATAGCGTTTTTCGCTCACTTTCACCAAGAACCCTTGTTTAGCTGCGCCTATGAGAAATTGCGTAAGCTGGCGTAAGTCTATGCCTAGTTCTTTGTGCAGGTCGTGAACGACCGGCGCTTTGCTACCACTGTTGGCTAATTTGTTCGAAATCTTTTTCCATAAGGCTTCATTCGCCGGTGCGCGCTTCACTTGGTGGCTGGGCAGTCTGAACTGGCCGCTTTCCCGCGCGAGAATTTTTTCCTTAACACAATACTCGATTAGCGCGGCCGCATTACGTTTGCCAAATTTCTTCGGCAAACAACGAATTAATTCCCCTTCGTTCAGTCCAATTTTGTCTGGTTGCTTGCGATGATGATTTGCGCACGCGTCTGTCACTTGTGTAAGCAAGGCTTGCCACTTTTCTAAACTAAAAGCGCTGCGCCCGTGAGCATGTTCTAAGATTTGGCATGTCGACGCCGAGACGATTTTTTCAACCTGCGCGTCATCCAGATTTCGTGTTCTGATGAAGGTGTCAAAATCAAAGTCGTCCATGTTCAGCGCGAGGAGTTGCTGAAATGCCATGACATCATTGTTTGTGAGCTGCGCTTCTAAGGAAAGTAAGCGTATTTCTTTCGGCCGGCCCTTTGTTATCGGTGCTGGATCAATGACGTATCCGCCGCCTAGTGTTCGAAGTGCAGATTGATCTCGCAGCACGAACCTATCACCATAAACGGCATTAACGGGCTCAGTGATTTGTAGTTGTACAAAACCTGTATCGCCCGGCGCTATTTCTGAAGATTCTAAGGTGACTACTCGGGCGCCGACGTCTGCGGCACCAATGTGTAAATGCACCGGGGTGCGGTTTTTTAACCCGCGAGTTTCATTTGCAAGTACGGTAACTTCGGCTTCGATTTTAGTTGTGGTGGTCCTCGCTCGGTCGGCCACAACCCAGTTCCCGCGATGAATGTCGAGGCGTTTTAGGTCGCCGCCAGTAATGTTTAGTGCCGCGCGTTCACCACTGCTGGCAGCATTTTGTGCCACATTTTGCGCATGAATGCCTCTAACCCGGAGTTCTACATCCTGTGGCAGTAGGCGGACTTTGTCGTCTTGGTGAATCTCTCCGGAAAGTACCGTGCCAGCGATGATCCGACCAGTGCCCTGCAAAACAAAATTCCGGTCGATGCCCATGCGGAAATAACCGTCTGATTTCCTGGTTGGAATCATTTTGCTGATCCTTAGCAGTTCGCTAGAGAGCGTCGAAATGTTGTCACCAGTATGTGCTGAGACTGGGATGATTGGCGCGTTGACTAGTGTGGTATTTTCAATGACAGCGGCAATTTCTTGCTCAACGTCTTCAACCCGTGCAGGTTTAACGCGATCAGTTTTTGTTAAGACAAAAATGCCGTATTTTACGTCAAGCAGATCCATGATGGCTAGATGCTCAAACGTTTGCGGCATGGGTCCGTCATCGGCGGCAATAATGAACAAAACGCAATCAATACCGCTAACGCCCGCTATCATGGTGCGGATAAATTTCTCATGCCCCGGAACGTCAATGAAACCCGTGTCGGCGCCATCACCGATATCGTGATAGGCAAAGCCGAGTTCAATCGTTAGGCCGCGATTTTTTTCCTCCGGCAATTTATCGGTGTCGACGCCAGTGAGCGCTTTAACCAAAGAAGTCTTACCGTGGTCGACGTGGCCGGCGGTAGCGATTATCACGGTGACTGATCCGCGGTCTTTAGCACGGCGACCAAATCCTCGACCTTCTCAAGGCAGCGCAAATCAAACTGCAGTTGCCCGTCGGAAATGCGACCGATGACCGGCTGCTCCAGCTGTCTAAATTTTGCGCCGAGCTTTTCTAGTGCTTTGCCGCCACCACGTTTTGTTTTGCTGGTAATAGCGATCGCTTTTGAGGGTAATAACTCAACGGGTTGAGCACCGCTCCCAATCTGGCTTTTACAATCGATAATCTGAACAGCGTGCGTGGAGCCCACGAAATTTTGCATGGGCTCTAGCAAGGCTTGAGCCGCCGCCTCGATTTCTGCCGTTGATTTTGTTAATAAACGAAGTGCAGGTATCTTTTTCGTCAGTGATTCGGGATTTGCATAAATTCTGAGTACCGCTTCAAGCGCGGCCAGCGTCATCTTATCCACGCGTAGGGCGCGCTTCATGGGGTTCGATTTGATTTTCTTAATCAGATCTTTGCGGCCGGCGATAATACCCGC
>JBCCFA010000217.1:0-7663 GCA_039029975.1 Pseudomonadota bacterium | reverse complement strand
GTTGTATAAAAAGTGAAAAATATTTCCTTAACGGTGCACCAGCAAACTAAAATGGTGCGCCATGACTATGCGGTGCGTTAGTAAGTTGGGACTAGGTTAGCGATAAAATTTGAGCACACATTTTATGTTTGACAAATTGGCTAAGAAAGATAAACAAAATTTTGCCGATGACGGTGTGATTATCATCCGCGAGCTTATCGAGAACTCATGGCTTGAATTACTCCGCGATGCTATTGAACGTGACATCGACAATCCCGGGCCGTGCTTTCATGGATATGAAATGGCCGGTGGTGGCTATTTTCATGGCAACATGCGTCTATGGGAAAACGATGCTGATTTTGCGGCGTACTGCCGCGATTCGTTATTACCAGAGGTTGCTGCTGAGCTGCTCGGTGCACAAGAAATCCAACTTTATTACGATCAGCTTTTCGTAAAAGAACCTGGCACTGATGCACCCACGCGGTGGCACAACGATCAACCGTATTGGCCGATCCGTGGGTGGCCGATTTTATCTTTTTGGCTAGCCCTGGATCCGGTGGATGCGAATAATGGTCGCTTAGAATTTGTTCGAGGTTCGCACCGTTGGGATAGCTGGTTTCAACCTGAGCCGTTTGCCAAAGGCGGTACCGCATACGAACTCAACCCTGACTATGTTCCAATTCCGGATATTAATAGCAATCGGGATGAATATGAGTTTTTATCTTGGGATATGAATCCTGGTGACGTAATCGCCTTTCACGCTTTGACTGTGCACGGCGGTGGTGCGAACAATAGCATTGAGAGGCGGCGCGGCTACACGGTGCGTTATTGCGGCCAAAATATGAGTTATTACGAAGGGCCGGGGACCAGTCACTTCTTAAACGATAGTGCCCTAAAACATGGTGAGCCAATTAAAGGTGATCGCTATCCACGTGTTTGGCCGCGTTAGAATTCACGACAACGCTGAAGGTAACCCTGCCGTGTACCGCAATTTAATACCCTGGAATGCCGGAGAAAACCTGAAGTTTTGCTAATTCCGTTCCTCCGTGTTCTCCCTGGTTCATATTAGTGCTTATCAAATAATCACTAAGAGCTCGGGTATCGCCGAGAATAACAACCGTTAGTTCGATTATTCCTTTGCGTCATGCATTTCAGATGTATACGGGTTGAATAAACCAAATCTACTTCAGTCGTCGTTCAATACTTTTTTTGTTGCCTGGTGGTTCCACCATGCCAAGTCAGAATGCGCCCGTATATCCAACTCATGAGTCCATGTTGAGCGATGCTGATGCGCGATATGAAAGTACGTTTCGGCGAGTTTCTCAGGAAGGATCAATCCATCGTTTTCTAAACCTTTGCTCTCACGTAGCGCTTGAAAATCTTCAGGCCCTAACATCTTCCCGAGTGTATCTGGCGCATCGACTGCGCCATCGATTAACACGTGCGCAACATGAATGCCTTTAGGTGCAAACTCAGCATTAAGCGTTTGGCAAAGCATGCGTCGACCGCCCATCCCCGCCGCGTGCGAGTGTTGACCAGCGTTGCCGCGTACGGCCGCGGTTGCGGAAGTCACGATAAGCGAACCACCATCGCGTTCGAGCATTTTTGGGAATAAAGAGTGGGCGAGTCTAAATAACCCGAAAGATGCTAAGCGCCACCCCATTTCAAATTGTTTGTAAGATGTTTCGGCGAGGGCACGATTGCCGATTTGCGCGCCGAGATTGTAGATTACTGTCTTAATTGGACCGATGTTAGATTCGATATTCTCTACTAATTCTTCGATCGCGTTATCATCAACTGCGTTTAGCATGTACCCAGTTGCTTCTCCACCACTGGATTCGATCGACTTTACGATCTTGTCAAGGCCAGCAGCATCGCTGCGTCGGCAAAGACAAGCGTGATAGCCTTCCTGCGCAAATTTTTTACCAACCGTGCCCCCAATACCGGCGCCGGCCCCAATTACTAAGCATACGGGTTTAGTCATTTTCTATTTTCTTCTTCGATTTTCGAAATAGGTAAGTTATGCCGGATAAGCCGCTTCAGTTGGGTCGTCGCCCGCAATACGGCTATGCCACATGATTCTGGGTTGTTCCATTGGCCACGGCGTTGAACGATGCATCAAGCAACGGTTGTCCCACAAAATTGCATCGCCCGCGTTCCATTGATGATGGTAAACGCGAGGTGGTTGGCATGCAAAAGTATTTAATTGCTCAATCAAGCCTTCTGATTCTTGTTCGCTGAGTCCTATAACGTCATAAGCGTGGCGGCCGGCAAGTAAACTCTTGCGACCGGTTTCCGGATGGGTTTTTACAAGCGGGCGCACCGATACTGGACCATCGTGAAAACCGTAACCGTTATAGCCTTCGTTATTATTCCAGGAACTGGTATGTGAACCATGTTTCCCGTCGTGACCTACCTTTGCTTGACTATGGTACAAGGAATGGTGGGCGCTCAAATTTTCGATTTTGTTGCGAGTATTGTCGTCCATTGCGTCGTAGGCCGCGCGCATATCGGCAAAACCGGTAGCCCCGCCGGAATCGGGTACTACTTCCGCGGTGAACACTGCGCCCTTCGCTTGAACTCGCATGTACGTAGAGTCGTGATGCCAACCCATATTGCCCACGATAACTTTCATCATGTCGTCGCTACCGTCGGTTGGTCGGAGACTGCCATCATCTTTCACGTTGCTAAGCGGCGCGATGTCAAACTCAAGGTCTCCAAATCGCCTCGCAAAATTGATTTGCTCTGCATTGGATAAAAATTGTCCGGGAAAGATCAGGAGCGCGTATTCCAACCATTTTTCGTACAAAAATTCGATTCCGCTCTCATTAATTTCGGTCAAACGCGGTCCGTTGACTCGTGCGCCAAAGCACACATCATTAGTTTCAGATAATGGTTCAAAATGGAAATCGTTGTTGCTCATTGGTTCGTTCCCACTAGGGTGTATACCAATAAGCTATGACTTTACGTCAGATCGTGCAAGGGGCGAGGCAAAAAACTCGGCAATGAGACCGAGTGTTTCGCATCTAGCGGGGTATTGAGCTAAGCCGCTTGTTGTATGGCGGCACTCAGTTGGGTGCCGTGTTCGTCGGCAAGTGCTGCAGTGCGCAAGGCTCTGATTTTATTTGCGGTGCAATCGGGATTCTCATCTAGATAGGTCATGATGCGCTGGTAATTCTTTAGGCCGCGGGCATGGGTATCACCGTAGCCTTTGATCAAATGCTGACATTCGGTGATTTCTACCGCCAAATCCATATTTTGAGTCGCTGCATCGCTAATACGTTGCAACCACGTACGAATTCTTGTTTGTTCAACTTCGTATCGAAGGGTCGAGCGGCGGAAGCGACGCATCCCGGCGAGGATATATAACAATAGGAATCCGGATATTTTTGCGCTGTTAATTTTTCTTTCGCGGAGTACAAATTTAGATAGCCAAGATTTAATATTGTTCGTGCGAAGTAACCACCTACCTAACCCTGCAGGTAATGTATCAGCGACCTCTTCAAGACGCGGGTGCAAAAATTCGGTGAGATAGACAATTTCTTCTGCGGAAGCCCGTACCTCTTCGCGAGAACGTTCAAACCGAGCGGCGCGAATCTTTAAGTCCGCGACTCGAATGGTGTCTTCGTAACTCATCCAAAGCGCTAGATATTTGGCGACGGCGTTGGTTAAAGCCCAATTGGTGGTTTCGCCGCCGTGCCGTGAATCCAACTGATACATTGGATTTAACATCTCAAGATAAGACTTGGCGTAGTCCGTATCCTGATAGTCCACCAGGCGCTGCAGGGCAGCCGCAATAGTTACTTGGGTAGCAGGCGGGAAATGCTTTGTTGCCCTGTCTGACGAAGGCTTGGGCTCATCGACTTGTTCGTGCGGCGGTAGCCCAAGCGTACCGTCAAGCGCGTGTCGTTCCGCGGCGGCGAATGCGGCGGCGAATGCGGCTAGGTTCGCGTCAATCGCCTTACCGCTTTCACGAATCGCATGTTCGAATTGTTCACGGCTAAATGGCAGCGCACCGCTACCTGATAATGCGCCGAAAAGGGTTGCGCTGATGACCGTACCGTGTTGCTCCGCTAATCCTTGCATATCGAAACAGACAAGGCGGTTTGCAGTATCAGCGAGCTGGGATTGCAGCTCGTTGGCATCAATGCGGCCATCGCTCATGGCGCTTTTTTCGAAATAGGAGTAGGCGCGATGATTTGAGGCGACTAGAGTTGTCCGATCCGGTGTTACGATACCTCTTTGCACGGCGCGACCGGCTTCCACCAGTTCTGCGGCGATGACCACGTCAACATCTCCCGGTACAGGCATTAATGCTAAAACGGGTAGCTCAGATTGCGCAGGAAATAATTCCAAATAGTAGACGGTGGCGCCGGTGCGTTGCGCAACACCAGGTACCGAGGTGGATTGTGCGTAGTATCCGTTAGCTTCTGCCAGGCTAATTATCCAATCGCCCAGTACACCACCGCCCTGGCCACCCATGGCGGCAATCGCAATCGTGATTCGCTGGCGTGCTTGCGCTTTGTTGCTCATGAGGTGATCCACGCTTGCAAACGTTCTTGCCGTTGCTTTTCGTGTCGTGACTGTAAACGTGTGATAACGGTGTTGCGAATGCGTTGTTTGAATTTATCCCACCCAGTTGGGTTGTAAACAACATCGGCGCGGAAAAAAGAAGGACACAAAATTGCTGCATGTGAAATTTCACCACACACGCCGCAGCCAACGCACGAGTTGTCGACATATGCTATGGGGTCGTCCCGTAACGGGTCGGGATTGTCTTTGATTGTAAGCGAAGGGCAGCCAGATAAACGAATGCAAGAATGATCGCCGGTGCAGGTATCGTGATCCACACCGAAGCGTTCGCGCACAACGCGCTCACCATCTTTTTTCTTTTTATTAAACAGCGGTTTTTCACGGCGTTGCCGATTCAGCATACATTCCGATTGCGCAATAATCACTTTCGGGCCTTTAGCCTTAGCGGTTAACGCATTACGCAAGGTGCGCGTCATCTTGGCAAGGTCGTAGGTACGAACAATTTTCAGCCACTTAACACCAACCCCTTTGACCGCTTTGGCGATTGGGTTTTTGGTGCTACGAATTGGGTTATAAGCTAGGGAAGACAAAATATCTTGCCCACCGGTGGCGGCGGAATATCCATTATCGACAATAACAATGACGTTATCGTTTTCGTTAAATACCGCATTACCGATGCCGCTGGAGAGTCCGTTGTGCCAAAAACCCCCATCGCCCATGATATTGATCATGCGCTTATCGGATTTAACGTTGAATGCGGCGCCCCCGGCAGCACCCAAACCGTAACCCA
The DNA here is from genome assembly GCA_039029975.1 of Pseudomonadota bacterium. Classification (GTDB taxonomy): domain Bacteria; phylum Pseudomonadota; class Gammaproteobacteria; genus JBCCFA01. Next base: position 2,361 of record JBCCFA010000217.1, on the reverse strand, counting down.
TTGTCGTGTTGCCAATATTAAACGGCGGCAAAATCGAAAACAGATGACAACCGATATCGCACGACACATGAAACTCACCCATTTCGCGTTCTAGCAGTTTCATCGCGGTGAATACTGGTCGTTCAGGACAGCCAGTGCAAAAACCCGGTGGTCGCGGCGGCACCGAGCTAGCCAATTTTGCGGCGGTTTGTTTACTTGCTGAAATCGCCCGATCCCTTTCGGTGTTGTCAGTGTCTAATAGCTCAGGTTCCGTCAGCTTTAGAAATTCAGCTAAACCTTTTTGTAAGACGTCACCGGTGTATTCGCCGGCTTTTGGCAAGCAGTCTTTGCCATGCACTTTTGTTTGAACGTCGGCGTTGCGCAATATTGAGTTTAAGTTTTGCTCAATATATTCGGGCTGGCCTTCTTCGATCATGAGCACGGCATTTTTGCCAGTGCAAAATTGAATTAATTCATCGTCTACAAGCGGGTATGTCACATTCATGACATACATAGGAATCGCCGCGTTGCCGTAACTGTCCGACAAACCTAAGAGCTCCAGCGCTCTAATTACGGTGTTATATAGGCCGCCTTGTAAGACTAAACCGAGCGAATCTGTCTTCGCAGTTGAAGGATAGGTAAATACTTCGTTGAGTTGGTGCTCTTGAATATATTTAACCGCTGCCGGCCAGCGCGCCTCCACCTTTTCGTGCTCATGTAAGAAACTTGCAGGCGGTAACACGATTCGACTGACATCGCGGATTGGGCTTTTCATCGCCTCGGCGAGACTCGGCTCCGGTTTTCGATTGTCCTTGACGACAAATTGACCATGCAAATGGCAAGCTCGAACGCGAAGTTCTAACATTATCGGTGTGTTGCTCGCTTCCGATAATGCGAAGCCGTGCGCTACGGCGCTGACGATAGAATCTAAATTGGGTCTCGGGTCAAGCAACCACATTTGCGATTTCATAGCGAAGCTATGCGTTCGTTCCTGCATAATTGAGGAACCTTCGCCGTAGTCTTCACCAACGATTATCATCGCCCCGCCGGTAACCCCGCCCGAGGCAAGGTTTGCCAACGCATCTGATGCAACGTTGGTCCCTACGGTCGATTTCCAGGCGACCGCACCACGCAAGGGATAGTTTACGGACGCCGCAAGCATGGCGGCAGCGGTTGCTTCAGATGCGCTTGATTCAAAGTGAACATCAAGTTCGGCAAGAATGCCTTGTTGCTGGGCATCTGCCAGTACGTCCATTAAATGCGAGATCGGCGATCCTTGATAGCCACCCACGTAGGCAACGCCCGACTGTAACAGCGCTTTAGTGACGGCCAGAATTCCTTCGCCATAAAAGGTGTCGCCGTTAGCGAGGCGCAGCTTTTTTACTTCTTCGGAAAAAGATCGTTCAGCCATTCATCTGTTCTCGTGGTCCGGCTTGCAGCCTATCAGGATTTTTGAAATCTAGTCCAGCGTTATCCCGTTAGTCTATTGCTATAAATTAAGCATCATGATCGCCATCTTTCAATTGATGACTAGCCGGCTTCAACGCTAATTGCATATTGCGACGTTCCTCTTCTTCGCGTTCGCCAACCAAATAAGCTTGAAACTTTCCTGATAGATAGGGATTTGGCCAATGCTGCGCTTGGAACCCAAGCCGTGCGGCGGCGTCCGAGGTAAACTGCGTATTTGTTAAGTGCGGACGGGCAAGTGCAACTAGATCGGCACGGCCCGAGAGGATCACCGTGTTCACTTGATCTGCATTGGTAATATTACCGGCAACGATGGTTGGAATACCGACACGGTGCTTAATTTTATCCGCGAATGGCACTTGGAACATGCGGCCGTAAACGGGTTTCTCGAAACTGACAGTCTGACCGGTAGACACGTTAATCACATCAACGCCTGCTTGTTTAAACGCGTTACATATCGCGAGCAGGTCTGCTTCATCCAGACCGCCTTGGTACCAATCTGTCGCTGAGATGCGCACCGACATCGGTTTACTTTCTGGCCACACTTCACGCATGGCGGCAAACACTTTCAGAGGAAAACGTAAACGGTTTTCAACTGGCCCGCCGTAGTCATCGCTTCGTTGATTGGTTAGCGGTGATAAAAAGCTAGCGAGTAAGTAACCATGCGCCGCGTGCATTTCCAGCATGTCAAAGCCGGCGCGGGCGGCGTTTTTGGTTGCTCGCACGAACTCATTGGTAATCTGGGCCATTTGTTCGACTGTGAGCTCCAGTGGGGTCGCACTTTCGTCCCGATACGGAATAGGCGAGGCAGAAACGATTGGCCAATTGCCGACGTCTAATGGCAAGTCCATACCGTCCCAGGCAAGCTTCGTTGAACCCTTACGGCCCGCGTGACCCAGTTGCATGCACATTTTT
>JBCCFA010000216.1:0-7663 GCA_039029975.1 Pseudomonadota bacterium | reverse complement strand
CCACCGGCAGAATCATAAATTCCTGCAGATCAACGTTGTTACTTGCATGCGCACCGCCATTGATGATGTTCATCATAGGCACTGGCATTTGGAATTGTCCGCCTGCACTCATTGCTCGATAAAGCGGCTGTCCTTCAGCGACGGCGGCAGCATTCGCGGCGGCCATTGAAACTGCAAGCGTTGCATTGGCGCCAAAGGAGGCCTTGTTATCGGTACCATCAAGCTCAATCATTTTTTGATCAAGCGCCTGTTGATCGCTAACCGGCATACCCACTAGAGCACTTGCGATGGGTCCGTTCACATTCGCGACGGCCCGCAAGACCCCTTTACCCCCATAGCGCTTAGGATCTTTGTCTCGCAATTCCAGCGCTTCACGTTCTCCCGTGGAGGCGCCCGATGGCACCGCCGCGACTCCACGGGCGCCACTAGACGTTTGCACTTCCGCCCAAACAGTAGGGTTGCCGCGCGAATCAATAACTTCGAGCGCCTTAATAGCACTGATTTCAGCCATAAAAGATTTCCTTCAAAGGTTAGACGGCGCTACCTTGTTTTACGGTATCGTCTATCGTTTTTAATGTTTGCAACAGCGCGCGCATATCGGAGAGCGGCCAAGAATTTGGCCCATCACTTTTCGCAGCCGCTGGATCGGGGTGCGTTTCAATAAATAAACCAGAAATACCCACGGCGGTTGCGGCGCGCGCCAAGCAGGGGACGAATTCTCGCTGCCCTCCCGAGCTGCTTCCCTGACCGCCCGGCATTTGCACCGAGTGCGTAGCATCAAACACGACGGGGCATCCCGTATCACGCATAATGACTAGCGAGCGCATGTCGGATACCAAGTAATTATATCCGAAACTCGCACCCCGCTCGCACACCATGATGTTGTCGTTGCCGGTGCTCTTAGCCTTTGCAACCACATTTTCCATGTCCCAGGGCGCTAAGAACTGGGCCTTTTTTATATTTACTGGCAAACCCTGCGCTGCCACGTTACAAATAAAATTAGTTTGACGGCACAAAAATGCCGGAGTTTGCAGAACATCCACAACAGAACTGACTTCCTCTAGCGGTGAGTCCTCGTGAACGTCAGTCAACACCGGCAAGTTAAGCTGGGATTTTACGGATTGAAGCGCTTTTAATCCGGCTTCGATACCAATACCCCGGAAGCTATCAAGCGATGTCCGATTGGCTTTATCGTATGAGGCTTTGAAGACATAGGGAATGCCTAAGTCTTCACAAACTTCTTTGAGATAACCCGCAACCTCGATGACCAAAGCCTCGTTTTCAACAACACACGGACCAGCAATGAGAAAAAACGGATGCTCCGTACCGACCGGAAAATCACATAACTGCATCTGTTGTCTCAGCAATTGACTGTCCAGCATGCGCTAACGCGGCATTGATGAATGCGCTAAACAGCGGATGGCCATCTCTAGGCGTAGACGTGAATTCGGGATGAAACTGACAACCGACGAACCAAGGATGATCGCGATACTCGACAATCTCGACTAAATTGCCGTCCATGGAGCGCCCCGCGATCCGCAATCCCGCGGATTCCAATTCCATCATGTACGTATTATTAAACTCGTATCGATGCCGGTGTCGTTCGGTGATTAGCTCGGTCCCATAAGCAGAGGCGACGAAGCTTCCTTGGGCAAGTTTGCACTGCTGGCCACCCAAGCGCATCGTACCGCCCACATCACTCTCATCGCTGCGTTGTTCGATCATACCTTCGGCCGTTCGCCACTCGGTAATTAGGCCAATGACGGGATGCGGCGTCTCACGCGCAAATTCGGTACTGTGCGCCCCTTGCAGCCCCGCAAGGTGTCGTGCGCATTCAATAACTGCCGCTTGCATACCTAAACAAATTCCAAGGTAAGGCACTTTTTCTTCGCGCGCGTATTTAACTGCCAGAATCTTTCCTTCAATACCGCGTTCGCCGAATCCGCCGGGCACCAATACCGCGTGCATATCGCGCAGTGCGGAAGTGCCCTCTCGTTCGAGTTGTTCTGAGTCTACATAGCAGATATTCACTTTAGTGCGCGTATGCACCCCAGCATGAATCAGCGCTTCGGACAGGGATTTATAAGATTCAGTGAGGTCTACATATTTACCGACCATTGCGATATTGATTTCGCGCTCAGGATTCTTCATGGCCTCAACGACATGTTGCCATTCACTAAGATCGGCAGTGGGGACATCCAGCGCGAGTTTTTCTACAACGATATCGTCCAGATCCTCCGCATGAAGCATCGATGGGATCATATAAATTGAATCTGCATCATAGGCAGTAATAACCGCCCTTTCTTCCACGTTGGTAAAAAGCGCGATTTTGCGTCGCTCTGAGGCGGGCAGCGGTCGATCGGCGCGGCACAGTAAGATATCGGGTTGAATCCCGATCGAGCGAAGTTCTTTAACGGAGTGTTGCGTGGGTTTGGTTTTCATTTCCCCAGCAGAGTTGATATAGGGGACTAGAGTGAGGTGGATGAATAACGTATTACGCGCGCCGAGCTCAACCCGCATTTGTCGAATCGCCTCTAAAAAAGGCAGCGATTCGATGTCGCCGACGGTCCCGCCAATCTCGACCATCGCGATTTCGGCACCGCCGGCGCCGAGTTTTATCGATTTGATGATTTCGTCGGTGATATGCGGAATCACCTGAACGGTGCCCCCGAGGTACTCGCCAGCTCGCTCTTTTCTGATAACGCGCTCGTAAATCTGCCCAGTGGTGAAATTACTGTCTTTGCTCGTTCGAAATCGAACGAAGCGTTCGTAGTGGCCTAAATCTAAATCCGTCTCCGCACCGTCTTCGGTGACAAAGACTTCGCCGTGTTGAAACGGGCTCATGGTGCCAGGATCTACGTTGATATACGGATCAAGTTTAATCATCGCGATCTCTAGGCCACGGGCTTCAAGGATGGCGGCCAGGGATGCCGAAGCAATCCCCTTCCCGAGGGACGAAACAACGCCACCCGTGACAAAAACGTACTGTGTCATCTGAACAGTCCTGGGCGATAGCAAGCGGTAGCCCGTACCGGCTGAATATCTGCCAAGTCGAATAGACTAAGCGTTCGCGAAGTAAGGAATTGTAAGGTTTGAGGAGCGTTTATTTTAGCGTCGGTGGGACGACCCAGTACCCTGAGTTGTAAAGAATTAGTGCAAAAAACGTTCATCTCCATCTGCATGAGAAGCTACCAGAATAGGCCAAGATTCTCAATCTGGATTGGCGTTTAAGGCACCCCTAGGGCGCCTTAGCGATAGCGCCGACGAGCGTAGCTACTCTCAATGTCACCACGCAAAATAACACCGAAGGTTCGGTCCGTCATCGGCGCAATCGGTCGTCGCACATAAAGCGCGTCGGCACCGCTCGATTCGAGGTTATCACGGGCTTCATGCATGGTGGCCTGTAAATGCACACCCGCTAGCGCGAGCCGCTGTCCCGGTATCTCGGTGAGCTTAATTACGTCAGGGATTTCGGGCTTGTCTTCTGTTTGCCCATCACCCGCGGGATCCATCACGCGCGCTAAATCGCTAGCGGGTAACAATAAGCGACGCTCGTCTGCGGCCCGGATTATGATCCACTGCGGCGTATCTGCGAGTATCGCATCGACGTCTGCGCTGGCAATTTCTTCATCCAATTCCACGAAACTTCGATTCATCACGCCGGCTACGGCGATGTGTCGCAACGACTGCGAGAGCGGATCATTGCGATAATCAAGACCAGAATCGCGCATCAACAAGGTGAAAATAGATTCTTGGTTGAAGAATTCTCGGGCGGTGATGTTGGCGCTCACAATGGCTAGCATCGCCGGTAGAATCAAATTAGGGTTACCGGTTAATTCGAGCAAGGTGATCAATGCTGCTAAGGGCGCATGCAGCGTGGCACTCATCATCGCACCCATACCCAGCATCACGTACAGCCCATATCCAGAAGTAAAGCCGGGGATAAAACCGCTCGCGTAAGCGAACAATCCGCCTACCATCGAGCCGATAACAATGGTTGGTCCAATTAATCCACCTGGCATCCCCACGCCGACGCAGGCCGCACTGGCGACAAATTTTGCCAGCAACAACAACGCGAGCGTCGCTACCGCCAAATCGCCAAGCACAGCGGCGTTGACGGTGTCGTAACTTAGCCCAAGGACTTCTGGTAAGCGACTAGCAATAATGCCTAATAAAACCCCACATAAGGAAAAACGCAAAAAGATCGGTATTGCTTGGGTGACACGCGCAAAAAACCTGACCATGGCGACAAAAAATGCGGAAAGCGCGCCGAGCGTGATACCCATAATTAAAATGAACCCTAACTCCTGAAGCGAAGCGAGGGCTAGTTGCGGGAAAAAAAACACCGCACCGTCGTCGTAAATTGCGCGCGTGATAACGGTTGCCGCAACCGAAGAAACAATTACCGGCGTAAATCCAATGATGGTGTATTCCATCATCACGACTTCCATGGCGAAGACAACCCCTGCCAAAGGCGTATTAAACGAGGCCGCTATCGCCGCAGCCGCCCCGGATGCGACCATGATTCTGGTCGCATTATTCGGTAACTGTAAATACTGTCCGATTAAACTTGATGTGGCTGCGCCTAAGTGCACACTGGGCGCTTCACGACCGACAGACTGGCCGGAAACCAACGCAATAATGCCACCCACAAACTGCAGGAGAAAATTGCGGAACGGCAAATGGCCTTCGTGGTATTGCAACCGTTCCAGCACGTGGACGATACCCAGACGCCGCTGAGGCGCTTGAAGAAAATGAAATATAGCGCCCAACAACATGGCGCCCCCAATAGGTAGCGCAACTCGCCAAGTAGTCTCTAGCGCTTCGAATCTGCCCAAATCGCCGTACGGAATGAAGCTTGCCTGACCACTATCTATCGCAAAGCGAAATGCAAGAATAACGAGTGAAGAAAACACACCACACACAAGACCAAGCGCAGACATCGCCAGTACCGCACCGGAAACTGCTAGATGTAGTCGGAGTTTTTCCAGAAAATTAGTCAAGTAAGACATTTCAAGCTAGCGCCGCTCAGTCATAGATAAAGCATTAATTTTTAACCGAACGAGCATAAACTTTTAACACACTTAAATCCGAAATATCTAAGTGGTAAACTCGCCTGTCCGACATCTAGCGACATCCTCGTCGGTCCGCTTACCTCGACCGTTCGCCGATTAGAACTCAAAGAAATTGCCTTGGAGGCTTTCATGTCTGATATCGAAATTGCGCAACAAGCAAACAAAAAGCGAATCTTAGAACTCGCTGAAACAAGCTATGGCATTGCCAGCGAACACCTTGAACCCTACGGTCATTATAAAGCGAAGTTGTCACTCGAATTCATCGAGACCTTAAAATCTCGGCCTAACGGTAAATTGGTGCTAGTAACAGCGGTTAGCCCGACACCCGCGGGCGAAGGCAAAACAACGACTACGGTTGGGCTTGGCGATGGACTTAATCGAATCGGAAAAAAGACCTTAATTTGTTTGCGCGAACCCTCACTTGGCCCCTGTTTTGGCATTAAGGGTGGGGCCGCCGGTGGCGGTTACGCACAGGTTGTGCCAATGGAAGACATCAATTTGCACTTCACGGGAGATTTTCACGCCATTGGAGCCGCCCATAACCTGTTATCCGCCATGATTGATAATCATATCTCGCATGGTAACGCGCTTAATCTAGACCCTCGCCTAATCGCGTGGAAACGCGTCGTCGACATGAATGACCGCGCGCTGCGTGACGTTGTCGTAGGTTTGGGCGGGACAGCGAATGGGTTTCCCCGCGAAGACGGATTCGATATCACCGTTGCCTCTGAGGTTATGGCTATTTTCTGTTTGGCGACTTCCTTAGAAGATTTACGGACTCGCCTTGGCGAGATCGTGGTCGGCTATACGCGCGGTGATCGTAAGGCAGTAACCGCTAAAGAGCTAAATGCCCACGGCGCAATGGCGGCCTTACTGAAAGATGCGATCAAACCCAATCTCGTACAGACCTTAGAAAATAATTTAGCGTTCGTGCATGGCGGTCCATTTGCCAATATCGCACATGGTTGCAATAGCGTTACGGCAACGCAAACCGCACTCAAACTGGCAGACTATGTCATAACCGAAGCAGGCTTTGGCGCCGACCTAGGCGCTGAAAAATTTCTCGATATTAAATGCCGCAAAGCGGATTTGAAACCGAGTGCGGTGGTGCTGGTTGCGACAATTCGCGCGCTGAAATATCACGGGGGAGTGTCTAAGGACGATCTTAATCAGGAAAACTTGGCGGCATTGGCGGCCGGCATGGTGAATCTTGAACGCCATCTAAAGAACATTACCCAAGAGTTCGGCTTGCCATGCATTGTAAGTATTAATCATTTTACCCACGATACCGATGCTGAAGTCGCACTGCTTACAGACAAGGTCACCGAGCTTGACGGCCAGGCCGTGGTCGCCCGTCACTGGGCAGAAGGTGGCGAAGGTGCGGAAGCGCTCGCTCAAGCCGTAGTAAATGCGGTTGACAATGCCGATAAAACGCATAGTTATTTATATGAGGATGCGGATCCGCTGTGGGAAAAAATGCGCGCTATCGCCACTCGAATTTATGGCGCGGATGATATTACGGCCAGCGCCAAAGTGCGTAAAGCGATAGATGAGCTTCAAGAAAACTATGGCAACTTTCCAGTCTGCATGGCGAAAACTCAAATGTCTTTTTCTACCGACCCCAGTAAAATCGGCGCGCCCAGTGGACACGTTGTAGAAATCAGCGAAGTTCGACTTTCAGCCGGCGCCGGATTTATTGTTGCGATCGCCGGAAACATGATGACCATGCCCGGATTGCCGAAGAAGCCGGCAGCGGAAGTCATTGATGTAGATCCGAGCGGCAAAATTACCGGATTATTTTAATCGCTAGTTGCGCTTTCGATTACCGCTCTTTGGTCTCAACGGTTGCTATCAATCTCAACCGTGCCGCTAACGGACACCTGTACAGTCTGTACGCCGCTCTCTATCGCCGGAGCGGCCACACTTGCCTCCGCACGCGCCAAACCACGTGAAGCATAGCTCACTGGCACGGGTCTACTGCCCTGCGTATTGACGTGGATTTGCACAATTTGAAAACCGTTGCGACCCAAAGTTTTGGCAATGTGTTCTGCCCGCTCCATAAATTTACGTAACGCTTCTGTCGTTAACTCAGCCTCGAATGTATCTCGGGCAAGTTTCGACACGCCATAATTTATGGAACCAATGAGTAACTTTTCCTGTAAATCACCAATGAGTTCGCTTAGTACGGTAGAATTGATACTCTCCAGACGTATTCCCTGCCTCGCGCGCCAACCGGAAATGATCTGCTTGTTGTAAATTGGCGAAGTGTTGTATTGCGTAGTTTGCACTTTCACACCGGGCTCTTTTTTGCTCAGTTCCAAAGCCCAACGAATGGCGTTATTAACCCGTTCGGAAACATCTTTTTGATTCTGCGATTGGTGCTCGGCGTACAAATTTGCAACAAGCAGATCGTTTTCGACCTCGCGTTCGGCGCTCACCGATAAGTTAACGCGATTAAATTCATCTGCTACTTCATGAGCCTCCACCGCAGACAAGCAAATTAAAACAACACTTAGAATTTGGTATACCCATCGCGTTTTCATTCAACTTCTCTCTGTTTGAAGTAAGCTGCAACTACACTAAGATCT
>JBCCFA010000215.1:0-7668 GCA_039029975.1 Pseudomonadota bacterium | reverse complement strand
GCTTGTCGCATCTTCATAGCGTGAAGTTTGCTGCCCACGTTGCGGCAGAGGCTATGCAACAAAAAGACATAGCGGCGGAACAATTTGATCATGGCGTGTTGGGTTTGACGATTCCTCAGGAAAGCTGCTTCTACGGCTTACCATGGTTAACAGGCTTGATGGGCGCTGCTCATATTCCCGGTCAAACAATTAATCAGGCGTGTGCCACCAGCGCGAGGGTTATCGCGGCCGCAGCAGACGAAGTTGTTCTTGGTAGAGCAGAATGCGTGCTTACCGTAACTACTGACAGAACATCTAACGGCCCACATCTCTATTATCCAGATCCTGCGGCGCCGGGCGGCACTGGGCGAACAGAAGATTGGGTGTTGAAGAACTTTAGTTACGATCCGTATGCTAAATGCACCATGACCGAGACGGCTGAGAACTGCGCCAACAAATACGATGTCAGTACCGAAGAACAAAATGAAATCGTTTTGCGTCGTTACGAACAATATTTACAGGCATTAGACGCACACAACGGCATAAGTTTTCAGGCTCGCTACATGCTTACGCCGTTTGAAGTGCCTGATTCAAGATTTAGAAAAACAGTCAGGACGCTCGAAAGTGATGAGGGAATTCAGCCAACAAGCGCTGAAGGATTGAATAAGCTAAAGCCTGTGATCGAAGGCAAAACCGTCACCTTCGGCGGTCAAACCCACCCGGCCGATGGCAATGCCGGTATGATTATTACCTCTCAAGAGAAAGCCCAAGACCTTTCCACCGATCCAACTATTTCGATTCAGATTCTGGCTATTGGCCAGTCCCGAGCGTCTAAAGCTTACATGCCCGAAGCGCCAATCGAAGCCGCACGCGACGCGCTAAAACATGCCAATATCAAGATCGCCGAGGTGGACGCCATAAAATCGCATAACCCTTTTGCGGTAAACGACATCATTTTTGCTCGAGAGACTGGCGTAGATGTCCACAATATGAACAACTTTGGTTGCTCGCTAATTTGGGGGCACCCGCAAGGGCCTACCGGCATGCGCGCTACGATAGAACTGATTGAAGAATTGAAGTTACGCGGCGGCGGTATAGGCTTGTTTCACGGGTGCGCAGCAGGCGACACCGCCATGGCATTATTGTTGAAAGTAAGCTAATGCCAAACACCTTGGGGCAGGCAAAGCACGCGTCAGTCGTGCATATGCTAGCTGATGCTGCGGACAAAGCGCCTAATAGCGAAGCCTTAGTCTGCGGCGAAGACCGACTCAACTACGCCCAGTATCTCAGCGCCGTTAGTAGGTTCGCCCACACGCTGATTAACGACGGTTTAAACGGTACGCGCATCGCCATGCTAATGCGTAATTCCGTCGATTTCTGTATCGCGATGTTTGCGGTGCAACTGGCAGGCGCCCAGGTTGTGCCACTTAATCCACGCTACACGAAAAGCGAACTTCGCAACTTACTTAGCGACGCCGATGTGAGCGCGCTGATCCACGACGAAGACAATCTGGCGCGTGACAAAGCGCTTGCCGAAGAACTGAATATTCCCGTACGCATTTCCATTGGCAAAGATTTTCGTCTAACCAATCTCTCCGGCGAAAACGGCCCCTTAACATATCCCGCACCAACTGATTATGCTGAATTATTGTTTACCGGGGGCACAACAGGCCCATCGAAAGGCGCGAATATCGATCATCAAAAATTAATCACTAATCTGGCCCAACGCGAAGCGTTAGTCCCCACCCGGTTAGATTGCGAACGCATGTTGTGTGTGATGCCGCTTTATCATTGTTACGCCATCAACATGTGTCTGCACAATATGGTCAGCTGTCGCGGTACATTGATTATTGTTGAACCCTTCGATCCCGATATTGTTTTGAACACCTTTGCGGCCGAGAAGATAACGGTGTTTGGCGGCAGTCCCACGTTGTTTAATAGCCTTTGTGCTAAAGCGTCGTTCGACCGCGCAGATTTCTCCTCGCTAGCCATTACATACTCTGGCGCGTCTGCGCTCAGTGAGTCAATGTTAAATCGATGGGAATCTGCAACCAACTCGATAGTAATTGAGGGGTATGGTCAAACAGAAGCGAGCCCTGTAATTTCCTTCAATCCAGTAGACGGCCCGCGCAAGCTTGGTTCGGTGGGCGTTGCTGTGCCGAATACGGAAATTGAAATAGTCGAGGTGAAAGACGGAAATAAGGTCTTACCCGCAAATACCTGCGGCGAAATTAGAATACGTGGACCGCAAATTATGAACGGTTATCGGAATCGACCAACCGAGACAGCGCAAGCCATTCGCGAGGGTTGGCTTTACACCGGCGACATCGGTGAACTTGATGAAGACGGCTACCTGTATATTCGAGGCCGTAAAAAAGAAATGATGATTGTCTCTGGCTTTAATGTGTATCCGGCCGAAGTGGAAGCTGTTCTGGCCACACACCCAGCGGTTGTCGAATGCGCTGTGGTCGGCCGCCGCGATGATCGCCGTGGCGAAGTGCCGGTGGCTTACGTCGTCACCGCGGGCGGGCAGCCGGCGAGTGAGAGTAATCTCAAAGCACATTGCGAGGAAAACTTGGCCCGCTACAAAATTCCAGCCGCTTTTGAATTGCTGGATTCGCTGCCAAAAACAACCGTGGGGAAAATCGACAAACTCGCGCTTAATGAACTAGCAAATCCTGATAACGAGTAGACATATTGTGCGAAATCCCCTGCTAATTACTCCCATAAGGCCTCTCCCCTCTGCCGTCGGCATCATTGGCGCCGGAACCATTGGCCCCGACATTGGTTATTACCTAAAAAGCGCGGTACCGGGCCTTAAGTTAACCATGGTCGATATCGAGCCAGCCGCGCTCGACAAGGCGCGCGAGCGAATCTATCAATATGTGGAAAAAGGATTAAGCCGCGGCAAAATTTCCGCCGCGCAGGCCGATGATGTTCGCAACAAGCTTCAAACAACAACCGATTACGCGGACTTAGCCGATTGCGATTGGGTGATTGAAGCGGCAACGGAAAATCTTGATCTCAAAAAACGCATATTTAGCGACGTTGAAGCGGTTATCGGCAATGAGGCTTTAATCACCTCGAATACCAGCTCCATTCCTGCCTTCGAATTGTTTTCTCACTTAAAGATTCCACATCGCACTACGGTAACGCACTTTTTTGCGCCCGCTTTTAGAAATCCGGCCGTTGAGGTGATTCATTGGGAAAAATCAGCACCATGGGTAATTGATTACCTACGCTGGCTCTTTTGTGTAACCGGTAAAGTGCCAATGTTAACGCGTGATGTCGTTTGCTTCATGCTCGATCGTATTTTCGATAACTGGTGTAACGATGCGGGCTTGTTATTGGATGAGGCCAACCCCGCGCAGATAGATCATGTCGCCAGCGAATTTGTTCATGCGGGCCCCTTCTTCGTGCTAAATCTCGCCAACGGCAATCCAATCATCATTGAAACGAACACCCGGCAAATGAAATACGAGGGCGCGCATTATCAACCCGCAAAAGTATTCGAGCAAAATGAAAAATGGACCACCATTAGTCACGGTGGTTATGTCGACGTGGAGCCGAGTACAGCAGAATTGATTAGGGATCGCTTGCTTGGGGTGTTGTTCTCTCAAACCTATGACATTCTCGATCGGGACATTGGTGATATTGAAGATCTCGATCTCGGGTGTCGGCTAGCCTTTGCTTTCAAAAAGGGCCCACTGGAATTAGCTAGTGAGCTTGGCGACGCGCAAGTACAACAAATAATTCAATCGTTCATCAAAGACCGACCAGGTATGCCGAGTCCACAAAAAGCGGTATCAGCATATACGGACTTTTATCGTCACGTGCTCGTGGACGTCGTCGATAACACGGTCGTTATCACGCTGCGGAGACCGGAAGCGTTAAACGCTTTGCACGATGAGATGACCGATGAAATTCTGAGCGTGTTCAATGAATTCGCGGCACGACCACAAATAATCGGCTTCATCCTGACAGGATATGGCACCCAAGCGTTTTGCGCAGGCGCAGACATTGGCCGCTTTGTGGATATGTTAGGTGATCAATCAGCCTGTATCGAATACGCCCGCGCGTGTTCCAGGCTGCTCCGATATTTAGATAATTGCGAGCTACCCGTGGTGGCGGCACTGAATGGCCTCGCGCTTGGCGGCGGTCTTGAATTGGCAATGCGTTGCGATGAGATCATCGCTACCGACAACGCGTGGATGCAATTACCCGAGATTACTTTGGGTATCGTGCCGGGTATAGGGGGCATGGTTATTCCGTATCGCCGCTGGCCGCACGCAGCGCAAACATTTAACAAAATGCTGTTGCAGGCGAGCAAATTAACAGCCAGTCAAGCGTTGGAACTCGGTATCGTAACTAAAATCAGTGATTCGCATACATCTTTGCTGACTGACGCAATTGCGATGCTGAAACGTCACGCGAAGAAGAACGCTCGCGATCTAAATTCGCCAGTGACGATAAGTCCTAATCCGCAACTAGAAACGCAACATAAAGACTCGGAAAACAAACCGTTGAGCGTTGAGGTCGCCGGAATATTGTGTGACGCTGTCGTTGCTGCTTCGGCGCAACCAAGCTTAGATGCTGCGCTTGAAACCGGTTACCAGGCATTTGCGGATAGTGCTGCAACAGCGGCCGCACGAGAAGGTATTGATGCATTCTTAAACGGTCGTGAACCAAACTATAACGAAACAGGATGAGCCTAGCCTCACTGGAAGATTTCAGATAACCCCCTGCTGTCGATAGTTTCGAATCTCGTCTTCGCTGCAACCTAGTTCTCGCAACACCTCATCGGTGTGTTGACCATGCGTTGGAGGTTCTGAATCTACCTTGGGCGTACCATGCGCAAATTTGAAGGCCGCAACGGGCACAGAGATCGGTTTCCCTGTGTTCCGAAAATTTTCAAATTGATGTGTCACATGACGCGCATTCAGCTGTTCGTCATCGAGTGCTTCGGCGATATTTCGGACTCGAGCGGCTGGGATATGTTGAGCCTGCAGTTCCGCTTCCCATTCGGCAGCACTTTGGGTGAGTAACTTTTCCTGCAGAATCTCTGCATGCTTGTCGCCTTGCTCAAAACGCGGCGGGTAATCAGTGATTGCCGCAATCTCCGGATATCCGAAGTAGTTAAATAACCGCCGGTGTTGCTGCCGATTCATGGCGCCGACCATCAGTTGTCCACTTTTTGTTTGATAGCACCGCGCACCGGCAAGTGGCATATCGTTACCGGCTGGTTCTGGCAGCTTACCGCTCCACGAATAATTAGTTGCATCGGCGCCCATTAAAACCAGCGCCACATCGAGCATGGCCAAATCGATATACTGCCCACGCCCCGTTTGCTCACGCTGAAACAGCGCACTGGATATTGCCAAGGCACCCATGCTGCCAGTGGCATAATCAACTACTGGCGGACCCACTTTAATGGGATTCACTTCCGGCGTGCCAGTCGCCGCCATGATGCCCGAAGTGGCTTGAATCTGCATATCGTAACCCGTCTGATTCGATCGCGGTCCTTGCTGGCCAAACGCCGTCATGGAGCAATAGATTAATTTTTCGTTGAGTTGGCTGAGCTCGTCGTAGCCTAGTCCCAGCGCTTTAAACGCGCCCGCTCGATAGTTTTCAATCAGGACATCGGCGTTAGCAACCAACTGTTTAAATAACTGTCGGCCTTGCTCTTGGTTCAAATCTAGCGTCACGGAACGCTTGTTTGCGCCCTGCGTGAGGTAATAGGTGCCCATACCGGCGAGATTTAACGCCTCGTCTGGACCTTGCTCGCGCACCTGATCCATCAGTGTCGGGTTTTCAACCTTAATCACATCCGCGCCCATTACCGCCAATTGATAGGCTGCGAAGGGGCCTGCCAATACATGGGTAGCATCGATAACACGAATGCCTTCAAATGGACGACACATAGAAAACCTTTTCGCTCAACGAAGGTGGGCTCAAATCGTCTTCATCTTAAGTAGCCCAGCCGTAGTAAGCAACTCGGAGGGCGCAGATTAAATCCTCGGCGAGGTCATTTAATTAAGACGCGGAGAATCACTTAGCCGTTAGCCGAGGAGTTTTCGATTGAATGCGAATGCAGCGCAGAAACAAAAACGCCGGCATCAAGCCGGCGTTTTCAGAACTAGAGAGTCACCCCTAGAAGCTGTAGCGGATTCGGCCACCGAACCAACGTGGTCGTCCGTAAGAGCGCTCGTCACATCCGCAGATGGTAGACAATTCAAAACCGATGTTTTGGTATTGCTCATCAGCAAGGTTGTTGACGAAGAACTGCATTTCTAGCTTATCATTCGGGTGATACCAAGTGAGTCTCGCATTACCGACAACGTAGCTGTCCATTTCATGGGTGCCGAAGTTATTAATGTTATAGAAGGCTTCAGACGCGTAGTTGAAGTCCATTTGTAGCGCCAAGTCGCCGCCAACAAGCAGTGCCGGCCAGGTGTATCGGGCTAAGCCAGAAGCTTGATACTCTGGAGTGAAGGTCGGTTCAACGTCTCTTGAGAGCCCTAAAGCGACGTTAACATCTTCGACCGTGGCATCGATCCAGGAGAACCCGAGCATGATGTCGAAGTCGTCGAATGGGTTTGCCGCGATATCGAGTTCGATACCATAGAACTCTGCGTCCGCGTTGAACACTGCACCCGAAGTACCGATGAACTGAAAGATTTGGTAATTCGTGTAATCGTAATAGTAGAAGGCGCCGTTGAAGCGGGCTTTCCCACCAAACAAGGTCGATTTAAAGCCGGTCTCATACGCTACTAGCACTTCTTCATCGTAGCCGTATTGATCTGGCGTTAGAAAGGTTAAGAGAGGCGCGTTGAAACTGCCAGCCTTCACCCCGCGATTAACTGTACCGTAGACCAATAAATCGTCGTTAGGTGTCCAGTTCAACCCAATTTTTCCTGACCACAATGTATCCGAAGTAGAGTCTTCAAATGGCGGAAAGAAATCAAATGACGGCACCGGAAACTGAATAGCTAATGGCGCCTGATTGACGTCAACCGTTCTATCGTCAAGGTTTGGATAAAGACGGTTTGTGTAACTAAATTCCTTTTCTTCCTGAATGATTCGCAGACCGAAAATACCGGTTAATTGGTCGGTAATATCGTAGTCTATTTGGCCAAACAAGGAGTAAGAATCGGTCTGAAGGTCCGAAATTAGACCAGCATCTGCTGGTGGTAAAAATGGGTTACCGAATGGCGCTGGGCCCGCTCCAAAAGGGGGTGGACTAGAACCGAAAACGTTAAAGCCGCCTATCGTATCCGTAAGACCGGCGATGTACTCCGCATCAATGTTCAAGTAGTAGAAACCAGCGACCCATTTGGAGCGGTCGGAACTTCCATTGAAGCGGAATTCCTGTGTCCACCAAGTGTGCTCTGATTCATTGGCAACGATAAATTGAGGTGCCGGACCAGAATCAACGTCCAAGCTTTGTTGCTTTTCTTGTTTGGCGAAATTGGTGATCGATGTGAAGGTCAATGAGTCCGTCATATCCCACTTGTAGTTAGCTGTAGCACCCCAAATTTCTACACTGTCGTAATCTTCCTGGTAGTGATCGGTTGAAGTAGTATCACCATGACCACTGGCTTGCAGCACGAGTTCCTGGATCTGTTGAAGATTTGCTTGCTCTGCTCGCATGTTGGTGGCGTGAGCTGTTACCACAAAACAGACAAAAAG
>JBCCFA010000214.1:0-7681 GCA_039029975.1 Pseudomonadota bacterium | reverse complement strand
CGAAAAAGCACTCATCGATGACGTCAGTGAAAATATTAAAATCGCGAGAGACATTGGCTATCCGGTGATGATCAAGGCCGCCGGTGGCGGCGGTGGACGCGGTATGCGAGTCGTGCACAGCGAGGGCGCGCTGGCGAATGCGATTAGTTTAACTCGCCGCGAGGCCGCGTCTGCGTTTCAAAACGATTCGATCTATCTGGAGAAATTTTTGGAACACCCGCGGCATATAGAGTTCCAGGTGCTCGCTGATGAACACGGTAACTGCATTCATCTGGGTGAACGTGATTGTTCTATGCAACGGCGCCACCAGAAAGTCATCGAGGAGTCGCCCGCGCCCGGTATCGATGAAGACACCCGCCAAAGAATGGGTCAAGTGTGCGTTGACGCCTGTTTGGCGATTGGCTATCGCGGCGCTGGCACATTTGAGTTCCTCTACCAAGACAACGAATTTTATTTCATTGAGATGAACACCCGCGTGCAGGTAGAGCACCCCGTGACGGAGATGGTGACCGGCGTTGATATTGTGAAACAACAGCTACTCATCGCTGCTGGGGAGCAAATGACGATTACCCAGAACGACATTCAGATGCGCGGTCACGCGGTGGAATGTCGCATCAATGCTGAAGATGCCGAAACGTTCATGCCTTCGCCTGGCACAATTAATTTATTCCACCCTCCGGGTGGACCAGGCGTGCGCATTGATTCACACCTCTATGATGGCTACACCGTTCCGCCATACTACGATTCTTTAATCGGCAAATTAGTTGTGCACGGCGAAAACCGAGATGTCGCGTTCGCCCGCATGGCGAATGCGCTAACAGAAATTGTTATCGACGGTATCGAAACTAACTTAGCACTGCACAGAGACCTGATTGGTGACTTAGCCTTTCGTGCCGGCGGTACCGATATTCATTACTTGGAAAACAAGCTCGACGCCCGGCAATAAACGATATCCATGACTAGCTGGCGCGAAATCTCTGTGCGCGTAGAGAAGGATTCGGTCGACGAAATAGAAGAAATACTGTCAGCTTATGGAGCAGAGGTCGTGAATATTGCCTCAGCCGAGCAGACGGAAGAAATCTTCGACTTACTGGATAAAGAACTCCGACTCTGGCGTTATGTAGAAATAAGCGGTCTATTTCCCAACGACAGCAATCCAGATCCTTTGTTGCTGGCACTGACCACGGCGGATATTGCACAGGAAGATATCAGCGTAAGCTCGGTTGAGAACCAGGATTGGGTGGCAAATTGGCAGCGCGATTTAAAACCCACCAATTTCGGCAACGGCTTGTTTGTATGCCCACCAGACATTGCGCCGCCCTCAGAGGCAACACGAATTGTTCAGCTCGTCCCGGGAATGGCGTTTGGCAGCGGTTCGCATCCCACCACGGCAATGTGTTTGCGCTGGATTGGCGCGCGCGATTGGGCGAGCGTTAACTCAGCAGTAGATTTTGGTTGCGGATCGGGCATCTTGGCTATCGCGATGGCGCTCTGCGGCGCGAAGGAGGTATACGCTTGTGATATTGACCCGGATGCACTTAACGTTGCTGCAGAAAATATCGCGCAGAATGAATTAGACAATGTGTTCGTATCGAGCAATGAAGCGCTTAGTGACGCGCCAAAAAAAATGTTGGTCGCCAATATCTTGCTTGAACCGTTGATTGCGGAAAAAAATAAAATAGCTCAACAATTAGCACCCGGTGGAGTGCTCGCCATGAGCGGGATACTGAAGGACCAAAGCGAGCGATTAATCGAAGCATACTCGGAAAATTTTTCTTTGACAGTGGCTGCGGTTGAGGAAGAGTGGGCGTTGGTTACGGGTAATCGAAATTGATAAGCGCCTTCTTCACTTCAAGGCACCTTGCGCATAAAATCGACGCAAGCGTTTAACATCTTTGCTACAGGAGATCTGTGTTGTTAACACAATGTCCGCAATGCCAAACAATTTACAAAATCAGTGCAGCTGAATTAGGCGCGGCGCGTGGTTATGTCGAATGCGGCGAATGTGGCACGCAGTTTTATGCACTCGATCGCATCGCCGATGATCCGAGCTTTGAAGCCGCCGCATCAACGACACAAACGGCAGCCGTTGAAGACGCGCTTGAAGTAATCGAGACTAGCGACACACCGGAGCAAGTGCCTGCCGAATCACTGCCGGAAACGAACGCACAAATTTCTTTACTCCCGACGAGCTTAGAAGAAGATTCGCCGATTGATACAGACGATCCTGTCGAAGAGGTACAAGACGACGTTGGCATAGCGCTGCAATTCGCTAAAAGCGATGAGTTCGACACCACCATAGAACTTAACCCGCCGGACTCTGCGGTATCCGCGGCAGTTAACGAAACTTCGACGCTGCCGGCAGAGGAACACGCGATTCTATTTGTTGAACCTGAGCTAGAGGAACGCGGGCCGGAAAACTCTGCTGAAGACGACGTCGAGAAAATCAAGACCGTAAGCGATCCCGACGATACGAATATCGATCTCGATGACGTGCCACCCATACTGCATGAAGAAATGATGGCGCTTAGCGGTGCGGAAAAATCCCGCGGTGGTTGGGCGTGGGGTATTTTGGCGCTGATTCTTTTGTTTGGCTTAGCGACTCAAGCGGCGTGGTATTTTCGCGCCCCCTTGTTAGCCAAATATCCCGCGCTGGTAGAACCTGCGACAAAGATCTGCGCGGAACTAGGTTGCGAACTGCAAGCGGTAGAGCCCGAACAGCCGATACAGTTAGTCTCTCGTGATGTTAGAACCCATCCGCGCTACGAAAACTCCCTGCTAGTAAATGCTTCACTAATAAACACCGGCGCGGAGACTATCGAATTCCCAACAGTCCAACTAGGCTTATTCGACAGCACGGGCACGGCCATGGGCATTCGCCAATTTGCACCGAATGAATATCTAGATAAAAGTATCGATCTTGTGGCCGGCATTCCGCCGGGACGGTCGGTACACGTGGTGATGGAACTCGCTAACACAGGCGATCGCGCGACAAGTTTCGAGTTTTCTTTTCACTAAATAGTGGGCGGATAGGGTAGTTGTGGTTTTTTTGCAATGCGATTATTTGCGCATGCACCAGACTAAGCCCACAACCAAAGATAAAATTTCCATTTTATTTTCCGAAAACGCTTTCGCGATGCATCGATGTTGGCTATTATCGCACCCGTCGTATGGCGCAAAATAAAAGTTCCCTAAATTAGATATGCGCCCACCGTCTGTGGTCTTAACGGCTAGACGGTAGAAAAAAACAAGCAGGATTTTCGTTGCAAAAATACTGCGTAAAAATAACTGACCCGAACGATTACGACAGGCACTGTGACTTTACTTACCTATTTAAAAACTGATCTTAGCGTCGCCGAAAAGGCAGTTGGTTTAGCCCCAATGGCGGGCATTAGCGATCTGCCGTTTCGAAAGCTCTGTTCGCAGTTGGGTGCAAGCTTTACCGTCACAGAAATGGTGAGTGCTGATCCAAAGTTTCGCGGTACAACACGAAATGCATTGCGCTTGGATTTAAGCGGAAACTTTGGACCAAAAATCGTACAAATTGCCGGCGCCGAACCTCAGCTACTTGCCGATGCAGCTTTGATGGCGGCGGATTATGGTGCCGATGTTGTTGATATCAACATGGGGTGTCCGGCGAAAAAAGTTTGTAAAAAATTGGCCGGCTCAGCGTTGATGAAAGACGAGCAACTGGTTGGGCGCTTACTCGAAGCCGTAAGATCTGCGGTAGATTTACCTGTCACGGTGAAGATGCGCACGGGTTGGGATAAACAAAATAAAAACGCTGCCGCCATTGCTGTGTTGGCAGAAGAAATCGGTGTTAGCGCCCTAACTATTCACGGTCGGACGCGAGCCTGTCGATTTAAAGGTGTGGCCGAGTACGACACCATCAAAGCCGTTAAACAAAGCGTCGGCATTCCAGTTATCGCCAACGGCGATATCACCACGCCCATGCAGGCGCTGGAAGTGTTGACGCACACAGGTTGCGATGGATTAATGATTGGCAGAGGGGCCGTCGGTAACCCCTGGTTATTTGGACAAATAAAAAATTACCTAAACACCGGTGATCTTGTGCAAGCGCCATCGTCCGAGCAAGTCCTGGCGGCAGCAGCGGCGCACTTGTCTGCGATGCATGATCATTACGGAGACCTCGCCGTTAAGTTAGTGCGCAAACACATGGTGGCTTACTCGGCCTTGTTAACCAATGGAATTGATTTCAAGAATGGATTTAATCGCCAAACCACACAAAATGCCCAACAACAATTTGTGATGGAATTTGCGAATAACAATAATAACGGAGCACTTGCGGCATGACTCGGGTCGTGAAGAAGAAAACGAAAAGCAAGCCTAACAAGCGAGCCAACAGCAGCCGAAATAAATCGCGAGTCACTCGACCATTAGGACCCCATGTTAAACGCTGCATGGAAAATTACTTTAGTGAATTAAATGGGCAAGCCCCAAGCCAACTTTACGATCTAGTATTAGGTGAGATAGAACAACCGATGCTAGAAGTCGTGATGCATCAAACGCGGGGAAATATCTCAAAGGCGGCAGAGTACCTCGGGTTAAATCGCGCGACGCTGCGAAAAAAACTCGAAAAATACGGCCTCAATGCGTGACGTCACACAATGCCGGCGTTCGCGATCCACTGGTAAGTCTAGAGGGGTAACAGTTGAAAACCGCTTTAATTAGCGTCTCCAATAAACAAGGTGTCGGCGAATTTGCTCAGGCACTGATCAAGCTAGGGTTCGAGCTCCTTTCAACCGGTGGGACCGCCAAGCTATTGCGAGAGCAAGGTCTGGACGTCATCGACGTCTCTGACTACACCAATTTTCCAGAGATGATGGACGGTCGGGTAAAAACACTGCACCCGAAGGTTCACGGCGGAATATTGGGTCGGCGGGGTGTTGATGATGAGGTCATGAATGCCCACCAAATGCGCCAAATTGATATTGTCGCTGTGAATTTGTATCCCTTTGAAGAAACTATTTCGAAACCAGATTGCTCGCTGGCGTTAGCTATTAAAAACATCGATATCGGCGGCCCATCCATGGTGCGAGGGGCGGCTAAAAACTATCGAGACGTTGCGGTAGTGGTGGACCCGAATGATTATCCAGTGGTGATTGAACAACTGAAAGCCGCAGATAATACTTTGAGCGAGGATTTTAGATTTCAATTAGCGACAAAAGCGTTTTCACACACTGCAAATTACGATCGAGCGATAGCAGGCTATCTAAGGACACGGGTGCAAGCCGATCTAAAGACGGAAGGCGATCCCTTACCGCAATCGCTTAACATTTCGCTAAACAAGCAATCGGATCTTCGATATGGCGAAAACCCTCACCAGCAAGCTGCTTTTTATCCCGACGCGACGCCACCCACCGGCACGATAGGGAACGCGAAGCAGCTTCAAGGAAAACCGCTTTCTTACAATAATATTGCCGATACCGACGCCGCGATCGATTGCGTTATGGCATTTGATGATCCAGCGTGCTGCATCGTTAAGCATGCGAACCCGTGCGGTGTCGCCTTGGCAGATAACATCGGTGCTGCCTACGAAGGCGCCTATCGAACAGACCCAACTTCCGCGTTCGGCGGCATCATCGCATTCAATCGCGACTTAGATGCTGGTACGGCGGACAAGATAGTCTCCCGTCAATTTGCCGAAGTGATAGTTGCGCCGGCGGTGACTAGCGAAGCGCGTGAAGTTTGCGCGCGTAAAAAAGATTTGCGGGTGTTAGAAGTTGGCCAGCCTTCACAAGGGCTCAAACAATTAGACTATAAGCGCGTTGCGGGCGGTTTCTTGTTGCAAGACAAGGATGAAACCCGCAATACCTTCTTGGCTAGCGACTTGGTTACCGTCTCGGAAAAACAACCGACAGCAGAACAGCTTGCCGATCTAATGTTTGCCTGGGTTGTTGTTAAAAGCGTTAAATCGAATGCCATTGTCTATGCCCGCGATTGCTGTACGGTAGGGATAGGCGCTGGTCAAATGAGTCGCGTGTACAGCGCGCGAATCGCGGCCATTAAAGCGCAAGACGAAGATCTTGAAGTGGCCAACTCGGTGATGGCTTCCGATGCGTTCTTTCCTTTTCGAGACGGCATCGATGCGGCGGCGGCGGTCGGTATTAGCGCGGTCATTCAGCCGGGCGGCTCTAAACGTGACGAGGAAGTGATTGCTGCTGCTAACGAGCATGACATGGTGATGGTCTTCACCGGTATGCGTCACTTCCGTCACTGAGGTTAAACACCGCAATAATGAACGTTCTAATAGTTGGCGGAGGTGGGCGAGAACACGCGTTGGCTTGGAAAGCCGCTTGTTCGACGAACGTTGAAGCGGTTTTTTGCGCGCCTGGAAACGCCGGGACAGCGAGCGAACCGAAAGTAAGCAACTTAAAGCTTGGCGTGGAGGATATCGACGGGCTGCTTGATTTCGCCAAGACAAATAGTATCGACTTAACCATTATTGGCCCGGAAGCGCCGTTAGTTGCTGGTATTGTTGATCAATTTCACGCAGCTGGATTGAAGTGTTTTGGACCCAGCAAAGCCGCTGCGGCGCTTGAAGGTTCAAAAGCCTACATGAAGGATTTTTTGACCCGCCATAACATCCCCACCGCCATACACCAAGCTTTCACCGACGAGGTGCAAGCATTAGCGTTTTTAGCACAACAAGCCTTGCCAATTGTGATCAAGGCAGATGGTTTAGCCGCAGGCAAAGGCGTGGTCATTGCCCATGACCGGGCGCACGCCGAGCGTACGGTGTGCGACATGTTGAGCGGTCAAGCCTTTGGTAACGCGGGTCGGCGTATCGTGATAGAAGAATTTCTCGATGGCGAAGAAGCCAGTTTTATTGTGATGACGGATGGTGAAACGATAATTCCTTTCGCGTCCTCACAAGATCACAAAGCGAGAGACGATGGTGATCAGGGACCCAATACTGGTGGGATGGGCGCATACTCGCCAGCGCCGATCGTGAATGCCGAAATGCATCAAAGAATATTGGACGAGGTGATTGAGCCAACGCTTGCCGGTTTGCGCAAAGACAATAACCCGTATGTTGGTTTTTTATATGCGGGTTTGATGGTTATGCCAAATGGCGAGGTAAAAGTCCTTGAATTTAATTGCCGTTTTGGTGATCCAGAAACCCAACCCATCATGATGCGCTTAAATTCAGACTTAGCTAGCGCCTGCATGGCGGTGTTAGAGGGGAACGCCAAATCCGTGTCCTTGGAATGGGCAGACGAAGCGGCAGTTGGTGTGGTGATGGCGTCTGGCGGTTATCCCGCAAGTACCGATACGGGTCACCCAATCGGCGGTCTCGAACCAGCGACTAGCGACGCTGATGGCATCACGAAAGTTTTTCATGCCGGCACGTCCTTATCCGAAGATAGCGTGCTAAATAGTGGCGGACGCGTGCTTTGCGTCGTGGGTCTTGGCGGTACCGTGACCGAGGCGCAAAAACACGCCTACGAACGCACGGAAAAAATTAACTGGCAGGGTGCGTTTTATCGTCGCGACATCGGTTATCGCGCGATAGCGCACGGTCTCCAGCTTCTACAAAATTTCTTAGCTTGGGATGGGGAAGGCCACTAGGAGATGCTCTCATTCACCTTCTCGCGCTATCGCACGATAACCGATGTCGCGACGATAAAACGCACCCTGCCAGTTAAATTTTTTCCGT
>JBCCFA010000213.1:0-7699 GCA_039029975.1 Pseudomonadota bacterium | reverse complement strand
GGTTGCCATGTCACCCAAGGACAGATTCAACAGCGTGGCATCGCTAATACTTGATTCCGCTAGCCATTTATGAAGGTCTACATCTGGCGAAAACCTCGCGCCGACGCAGCGAGCATCTTCAATCGTTCGTACCGAGACATCGGCACGCAGGATGAACATTTGCAGACGCTGACAAAACGCTGCAGTTAATTCAGTATCGACTAGGCAAACGAAATGCTCCGCCTGGCGATAAACCAAGGGGGCGAACAAGATACGGCCTTTTGGATTACACCAAGCGCTGCGTAACGCGCTGCCTGGGGCAATGCCAACGACGTCGGCGGCAAATTGGTTGGCAAGGAAGGTTTCGGCTTCCGTGCCAGACACTTCTATGGCGCTGAGATTTTCGAGTGATGTCCAATACTGCATATGTTTAAGTGCTACGAGAAATATTAACGTTCAGATTAGGTCTGGCGCGGGCTACAGACTTGAATGCATCAGTGAAATTATATCGCTGTAGCGGTGATCTCGCGGCTCGCTTTTTTTTGTACACCAATCCAAGAGATCCAAGTCTTGTTCTTCAAGTAACGCTCGAAAAACTGCTTGCTGATCACTCGTCAGGTTGTCGAACTGTTCAGCCAGGAATTTTTCGAAAAGCACGTCCAGTTCTTTCATGCCTCGTCGGCAGCGCCACCGTAGGCGCTTAAGATCGGCATCTTGTTCCGCCTGACTCGCCATGTTGCTGTTTAAAGGGTTCGCTGCACCATCATTTTTTTGATTTCGGCGATGGCTTTACCGGGATTTAGACCTTTTGGACAGGTTTTAGCGCAATTCATAATCGTGTGGCAACGATAGAGTCGGAAAGGGTCTTCAAGATCATCTAGGCGCTCGCCAGTTGCTTCGTCGCGGCTATCTATAATCCACCGATAGGCCTGTAACAATATTGCCGGACCTAAATAGCGATCGCTATTCCACCAGTAACTCGGGCAACTGGTGGAGCAGCAGGCACAGAGGATGCATTCGTATAGGCCGTCGATCTTCTCGCGCTCGTCTACAGACTGTAAACGCTCCTTGTCAGGGGGTGGTGGCGTTTGCGCTTGCATCCACGGTTTGATCGATGCGTATTGCGCATAGAAATGACTGAGATCTGGTACTAGATCTTTTGACACCGGCATATGCGGTAGGGGGTAAATTTTTACTTCTCCATCAATGTCCTTCAGCGACTTCGTGCACGCGAGCGTATTAGTACCATCAATGTTCATTGCGCACGAACCACAAATTCCCTCGCGACAGGAACGACGAAACGTCAGTGTTGAGTCAATTTCGTTCTTAATATAAATGATCGCGTCCAATACCATGGGCCCACACTTATCGGTATCAATCACGTAGCTATCAACGCTTGGCTTGTCGCCGGAATCGGGATTCCAGCGATAGATTCGGACGGTGCGGGCATTGGCGCTGCCGTCGGCAGCATCAATTGTTTTGCCAGTACCGATTTTAGAGTTTTTAGGTAGCGTAAATTGCGCCATTTCAAACAACCTCTAGTAAACGCGTTTTTTCAGCGGGACGACTTCTACATCTTCCGTCAGGGTATACATATGGACGGGACGATAGTCGAAGTCCACTTGCCCGTGATCGTCTAGAGAACTCAGCGTATGTTTGAGCCAGTTTTCGTCATCACGATCCGGGTAGTCTTCGCGCGCGTGGGCCCCCCGGCTTTCCATGCGATTCGCGGCTGAATGAATGCTCACCATCGCATTTTCCAAGAGATTCTGCAGCTCAAGCGTTTCAACTAGGTCTGTATTCCAAATTAGGGAACGATCGCTAACTTTGACATCTTTAAACGATTCCCACACTTCTTGAAGTTTTTCTTTGCCTTCGGCGAGTACGTCGCCGGTTCGAAAAACGGCGGCATAGTTTTGCATTACCCGCTGCATCTCTAAGCGAATTTTCGCAGTCGATTCGCTGCCATCAGCGTGTCGGAGACGATCGAAGCGCGCGATAATTTCATCAGTCGCCGAGTCCTTTAATGTGGGATGGATACTGCCCGGTTTAATCTCCGCGGCACAGCGTTTCGCCGCCGCACGCCCGAAGACCACTAAATCGAGCAGGGAATTTGAACCGAGTCGATTGGCACCATGGACAGAAACACACGCCGCCTCGCCAATTGCCATCAAGCCTGGCACTTCGCTATCTGGATCGCCATCTTTCAACGTCACTACTTGGCCATGAAAATTGGTGGGCACACCACCCATGTTGTAATGCACGGTTGGCAATACCGGAATAGGTTCTTTGGTGACGTCCACGCCGGCAAAAATAGCAGCCGATTCGGCGATGCCAGGTAAGCGTTTATTGATGACTTCGGGTCCCAAATGTTCCAGATGCAGGTGAATATGATCGTTAAGTTCTCCGACGCCGCGGCCTTCCCGAATTTCCATGGTCATAGACCGTGAAACCACGTCACGAGAAGCCAGGTCTTTGGCGTTCGGTGCATATCGCTCCATAAACCGTTCGCCGTCGGAATTAGTCAGGTAACCCCCTTCGCCGCGCACGCCCTCGGTAATTAAGGCGCCCGCCCCATAGATACCGGTAGGATGAAATTGAATAAATTCCATATCTTGCAGTGGTAAACCGGCGCGAAGGACCATCGCGTTACCGTCGCCGGTGCAGGTATGCGCCGACGTACAGGAAAAGTAAGACCGGCCGTAGCCACCAGTCGCCAACACCACTGAATGGGCTCGGAACAGATGCAGGCTACCGTCTTCTAAGTTCCACGCGAGCACCCCACGGCAAGCGCCATCGTCGTCCATCACTAAATCTATTGCAAAATATTCAATGAAAAATTCCGCGTCATTTTTTAGCGACTGCTGGTACAGCGTGTGTAGGATCGCATGTCCGGTTCGGTCGGCCGCCGCGCAAGTGCGCTGAGCCGTGCCTTCTCCATAGTTGGTGGTCATGCCGCCAAACGGCCGTTGATAAATTTCGCCGTTTTCAGTTCGGGAAAAAGGCACGCCGTAATGCTCCAATTCAATAACCGCGGGTATGGCTTCTCGGCACATGTATTCGATGGCGTCTTGATCGCCTAACCAATCCGAGCCTTTCACTGTGTCATACATATGCCAGCGCCAATCGTCTGGTCCCATATTTGCGAGAGCGGCACTCATGCCGCCCTGGGCGGCTACCGTGTGGCTGCGAGTCGGAAACACTTTGGTGATGCAGGCGGTTGTGAGCCCTTCATTCGCCATACCAAACGTGGCGCGCAAACCGGCACCACCGGCGCCCACAACAATCACATCATATTTATGTTCAACAATGGGGTAACTTTCGGACATTTTGCTGTGCCTTGTGCAGACGCTTAGAGCGAAATTTTCAAAATGGCAACGATCGCGGCAATCGCGCCGAGCGCGCAAGCGAATTTAAGCGCGATCAACGCGGAGATCTTCATCCATTCCACATGGAGGTAGTCTTCGATAACAACCTGCATACCAAGTTTCATGTGATAAAAAAGTGCCGCAACGAATACGAGCAGCAACACGGTGACGTGCGGTTTGGCTACCCAAGCAGTCGCCTCGGAGTAACTACTGTCCAGCACATCCAGTAATCCACATACGAACCAAATGGATAAGGGGACCAATGCAATCGCGGTCAATCGCTGCCACCACCAGTGGTGGGTGCCATCTTTCGCCGACCCTAACCCCCTTACCCTACCTAAATGACTTTGCAAACTCATCGCTACGCCCCTCAATTGTAAGCTGAGAACAAAGAAACGAGACTCAACACGACCGCCGCGCTAATTACCGCTACACCAGATTTCTGCAGCATCTCAAGCTCGAAACCTTTTCCAATATCCCAAAATAAATGACGCACGCCATTCAATAGGTGGTAGTAGAAAGAAAAGACCCAAGCAATCAACAGTAATTGCACCGGCCACCAAGAAAAGGTTGCCTTCAGAGAGTCAAATGCCGATTGACCACTCGCTAACGCAATTAACCAGTAGGCCAAGACGAAGGCACCAAGGCTTAGAAAAACGCCGGTGCCTCGATGCATAATGGACAAGACCGAAGTGATTTGTGGTCTGTAAATTTGTAAGTGAGGAGATAAGGGTTTGTCCGACATGCTACTAATCTCAGTAAATAAGTCTCATTTAGCTTTTTAGTTGGCGCCCCGACACGTTCGGCTTAGTGTGTCGTGCCGCTCGCGTCTTTCGCGCTGGGCGCCGCGACTAGAAATCAACGCATCTCCCTTTGCGTTCCCAGTCGCCATATCGCGTAGGCTCTGGGCCCGAAGGGCCGCCAATCTCTTCTGGATAATTCTCTGCGCCCTCGGGCTTTTCAGGCTTCCCGTTTGCGGATTCTTTAACTGTATCGTCCGCCGGTTCTTGAGTCTTTGATGTTTTCATAGAAGGTCTGGCAAATATCTGATTTTTTAGGGGTTTGACAAAATCGCCGGGTTAATTCACCGTGCGCGAACCATGTTTCAATATTGTCGCTAGGGATTGCGTCAAGCCATGAATGGACAGCCCGCGAATGGATTCGCTACACCCATTTTCCTCGGTACGCCGGCGTCCCGCCGCTGCCTAATAAGCACCTGTATTTTACATGGATTTGCCGCCGTGGTCTGCACCAGTGTCGCTTTCGAGCCGCGGATGTTAGTGCTTATCTACTGTATGTTGGCGACGAGTTTTTGGATCACCTTTAGTGCCTATCGCAACACTAGCGGGTATCTGCAATCTGCGCTGCTGCTCGCAGACAATCAATGGGTACTGTTAACGAAGGATTTAGAGGTAGTTTCGGCGAGTTTTACCGGTGCACCTTTTGTAACCCGTTCGCTGATGATTTTTCGATTGCGAGATCAAACAGGCAAAAAATGGTTCTTTTACATTACTACTGATAATGCATCGCCTACGATGCGACGCAGATTGTTCGTGCGTTTGCGATTTTTGCATTAAGTTTAGCTTCGATTTCTAAGTCGCCAGGCTAACCATAATTTTTTCAACGGCGTTAGTTCTATTTTTTCTTCGAGTAAGTGCCCGCCAGATTGAATCGTTTCGATGAGTTTATGGTGGGTTAATTGTGCGTAAATTGCGATTAGACCTTTTTCTTGCTGACGTTCTCGGAAGGCCACCTCCAGGGCACATGACGATTCCTCCAGGAGTCGGTCAAAAAATATTTTTTCTGCGAGTTTATCTTGGCGACTCGCGAGTACTTTCTGATCGAAATTGAGATCTTGGTAAAAGGACAGTGGCACTCGATTAATATGCACTAAAATTTGATCACGCATCCGGAGCACACTTCTCACTCGTTCAGCACATAAACCAAGTGCTACGTCCGGTCCGAATAATTCAAAAAAACCACCGTAGGTTTGCTCAAACCAAGCATTAATCGAAGCTTGATTATCAAATGGGTTTTGTGTGTATTCTTTGTCTAAACCGTTAACGAGCCCTGTAAGCGCCTTGTGCAATTCTTCTACGGGCGAGCCCAATTCCAGTGCGATTTTCATCAAAGGATGATTAGCGTTGGTTTTTCTATCGGCCCACCAGGCTAGCTTTAAGCGCGCGACACCGGGGTCGCTTACGTCAAATGGGATATTCTCAATCGTTGCTTTGATCGCGAATAGGCATAGCGAAGGATAACGCAATTGAAGACCCGCAAATCTTGCCGCCAAATATTCATCGGTGCCAAAAGACACGCCGGCGTTGCTAGTTTCGAGGTTGAGGCGCTCGACTAATTCGCTATCCATTGTAAGACTTGCTTGGGCGTGCTGAAGCGTGCTTCGAACGGCCAGTCGTCGAGCTTCTCTGAGGATTCAATGTATCCCCATTCGGCAGCAATTGCACACATCTGCGCGCTTTGCGCGGCCTCCATATCACTGTTTGCATCACCTAAGTAAGCACAACTTTCGGTAGGTAGTTGAAGCGCGTTTGCGGCAAAAAGCAGGGCATCTGGTGCGGGCTTCGGTGCTTCGACCATGTCTGCACAAACAACGCAAGCGGCGCGCTCGCTCAAACACAAACCGTGCAATATTGGCAAGGTAAAGCGACTGGGTTTGTTCGTCACAATTCCCCATCGAATGCCGTCTGTCTCATCCAAGTAGTCAAGCAATTGGCTGATACCTGGAAAAGGCTTCGTTTCATTGATTAAATTTGCCGCGTAGTAGTCGAGCATTAGAGCCTGGCAGCGCTTGAGTTCAGTTCCTGCTTCGGAAAGGGGAGTCGCAAGCTTTAACATGGCCGCACTTCCTTTCCCAACAACCGGTCGCAATTGCTCGGCGGTAATTGGTGGGAGTGAAAAAATCTCTGCGCGAACGTGATTTACCGAAGCTACCAGATCGGGCGCGGTATCAAGTAGTGTCCCGTCCAAGTCAAACAACAAAGCTTTTAACGAGCGCGGTTGTCGCTCAGACATCGTTACATCGACGTTGCGTTTTAACGATGTAATTGATGCTCAAATCATCCGATAAGCTTGCGACACGGGAGAGTGGATTGTAGTAAATACCGCGTCGTTCAATGGTGTCCAGTTCTGCAGCTCGGCACCACCGGGCAAGTTCTGAGGGTTTAATAAATTTCTCGTAGTCGTGCGTACCAACAGGCAATAGGCGCATGATGTATTCTGCCCCAATAACGCCTAGTGCGTAGGCTTTGCCAGTTCGGTTTAACGTTGAGAAATAAGCATAAGCGTCCGGTTTTAAACTCGCCGAAATCGCCTCAATTACCTCGGCGGGTTCAGGCACATGCTCCAGCATTTCCATGCAGGTTACCACGTCAAATTTATCAGGGTGTTGTGCAGAAAATTGCTCAATAGTGGCGACGTGGTACTCGATATCAAGGCGCGACGTTTTAGCATGTTCGCGTGCTACGTTGATAATTTCGGCAGACGCGTCTATGCCAACGACCCTAGCGCCCTTGCTAGCAAGATACTCACTTAGTAGACCGCCACCACAACCCACATCTAAGATGTTTAATTTACTTAGGTCGCACTCGGCTACGTATTCGCCGCGACATCGATTTATGTCGTGTAGTGCGCGGCTTTCACCGTTGGGGTCCCACCAGGTTTGCGATAGGTGATCGAATTTTTCGATTTCGCGAGGGTCAATACTGCTCATAATAGTTTCGCAGTCAGCCGCTTAGGCGGTCTTCAGGGCCAAAGTCAAACTGGTGTATCTTCTACTGGAGACATTATCACCGCTAATTATTTTCTTGATCGCGACTTGCCAGTGCGGAAGCGTCGCTGATGATGGTATCTGCTTCGGCGTGAGTGTCCTCCAGCCGCGTGATAGTGTCCATGGTAATATCAAAATCGCCGGTCACGATGGCATCGATCAGATCGCGACGCTGTCGTATGTAGCCGGAGCGATCGACTTCTCCATTGCGATAGGCCCTGCCAAGGCTATTTAGATTTTTGTATTTCAATTTTCCACCAGTGTTGTCGCACGGCGCTTATTATGCCTCAAACACGCCGTAGTGAGGCGTGCCGGGCATTCCCTTAATGATCGATTTCGCGCAAAACGCGAAAACCGGTCAACGAATCAGCGCTACCAAGATGGGGCTTTTGGTTATCGATTTCGCATTTGGCGATGTCATCGCCGAAACTCCCTCCCATCGCGTACCACTGACCACTCGCCGCGGTTAGCTCTTGCACATTGCCAAGATAGTTGTAGATACCCCAGCCGTTCGCTTTGCCGGCGTCAATTGGCCCAACCTTACCACCCTTTACGACTTCGCTTT
>JBCCFA010000212.1:0-7715 GCA_039029975.1 Pseudomonadota bacterium | reverse complement strand
GGCCGACAGCACGCTCCAGGTCCCGTAGATATAGTTAACGCCCCAGCGGCCGTACCAAGCGCCGAATTCTTCTTGGTCGCTTTCAAGAAACTCGATGGCACGTTTGATTGGTGGGAAATCCGGGCCATCGAGTTTCTTGAAAGCGACCAAGAAGAATTCGGCGCTTGGTACGGCCGCTGGGGCGTTAACTATATCTACGGGACCTGGAGCGTGCTGTCGGCCATAGGTGTGCTCGGCGAAGATACGGCGAAGCCCTATGTTCGAAAGGCGGTAGCGTGGTTGAAGGACATCCAAAACGAAGACGGCGGCTGGGGGGAATCCTGCAACAGTTACGATGACGACATGCTCCGTGGAAAAGGTGAGAGTACGGCGTCACAAACGGCTTGGGCACTATTGGCGCTAATGGCGGTTGGCGAAGCCGAAACCAGTCAGGTGACTCGCGGCATAGATTTTCTAACTCGCACACAAAACGACGCGGGTGAATGGGATGAAGAACTCTACACCGGTACCGGTTTCCCGCGTGTGTTCTACCTGCGCTATCACGGCTACAGCAAGTACTTCCCCGTTTGGGCTTTAGCAATGTATTCACGGTTGCGGGCTGGGTTACCAACGCGGCAGACAGAGCTCATGAACGAAGGGCCAATTGACCTCGGTCCAATGCCGGCATTGAAGGTGGCGCTCGCCACTTAAGTTTCTTTAAACACTTGAGCTTTGCGGTCTTCGACTGCCGAAAACAAGACGAGTGCTAATGCCAATCTGAACCGCGCGGTTGGGGAAAGCAGTTGAGCTAGACCATACTTTGGCGCGCTTCAGGCGCTTAAACGGCCGAAATGCGCTAAAATATCCACTTCGGAGTAAACCAGCTGAGCGATTCGACCGTATCTATAGTCGATATTTCGCCCGCAAATTCAACGGCTTAAACTTTTAGGAGGCTCTCGATGGGAGAGTATGTCGCGCCATTGCAGGACATGAATTTTGTCCTCGCTGAAATCGCAAAAATTGATGAAATCAACCAGTTACCTGGATTCGAGGAGGCTACTCCCGACCTCGTAGAAGCCGTGCTTGAGGAAGCCTCTAAGTTCGCTGCAGATGTGCTTTCGCCCCTGAATAGCGTTGGCGACACGATTGGGGCCAAGCAAGAGGGTGACACGGTGATTACCCCACCGGGTTGGAAAGACGCGTATCGCCTATTCTCCGAAGGTGGTTGGAACGGATTAGCGGGCGCGCCAGAATTTGGCGGTCAAGGATTGCCAAAGACCTTAGCGACGGCAGTCGATGAAATGTGGAACAGTTCGAACATGGCTTTCGCGGTGGGTGCCATGCTAACCACAGGTGCCGTGCATGCGATCGAACATCATGCCAAAGATGAATTGAAATCCGCTTATATCCCACCGATGCTCGCCGGTGAGTGGACGGGCACCATGAACTTGACGGAACCTCAAGCCGGTTCAGATCTGAGTCAAGTGCGCAGCAAAGCGGTACCCAACGGTGACCATTATTTGATCAGCGGACAAAAAATCTTCATTACTTATGGCGAGCATGATTTGTCTGACAACATCATTCATCTCGTACTAGCCCGTACGCCGGATGCGCCAGAAGGCACTCGCGGGATCTCTTTGTTCATTGTGCCGAAATTTTTGGTCAACGATGATGGCACTTTAGGTGCGCGCAATGATTTGCGCTGCGCATCCATCGAGCACAAATTAGGTATTCATGGTAGCCCGACCGCAGTCATGTCCTATGGGGACAATAGTGGCGCCATCGGTTATCTCGTTGGCGAAGAGAACAAAGGTTTGATGTACATGTTCACCATGATGAACGCGGCGCGCCACGCGGTCGGCCTGGAAGGTGTTGCCTTAGCGGATCGCGCCTACCAGCGCGCATTAGAATTTGCGCGTGACAGAGTTCAGGGTAAACCGTTAGGTAGCGAGGAACCTGGGGCGACAATCATCGAGCATCCTGATGTGCGACGCATGCTCATGGAAATGAAGGCTAAAACCGAAGCGATGCGCGCCATCGCATACCTCTGCGCTGCGGCCTATGATAAAAGCTCGAATAACACCGACGATGCCGCCAAAGCGGCCGCTGCTAGCCGTGGTGATTTCCTAACGCCGATCGTGAAAGGTTGGTGCACCGAAATTGGTAATGAGGTGACGTCCTTAGGTGTGCAAATTCACGGTGGCATGGGGTACGTCGAGGAAACCGGTGCTGCCCAATATTTCAGAGATGCCAGAATTACCACGATTTACGAGGGCACAACTGGTATTCAAGCCGGTGACCTTGTTGGCAGAAAGACAATTCGCGACGGCGGCGCGGAAGCACGTAAGGTGATTGAAGAAATGCGTGCGGTTGCGAGCAAGGCGGTCAGCAGCGACGACGCGGCGTTGAAAGGTATTGGTTCTAAATTGGCTAATGCAGTCACGGTTGTCGAGCAAGTTGTCGATTGGGTGTTGCAAGCGGAACAGGAAGACCCGCGAATGCCAGCCGCAGCCTCGGTTCGTTATCTAATGTTGTGGGGTACCTGCTGCGGTGCCTGGTTGCTTGCGCAATCGGCGTTAGTCGCCCACACGCAACTCGATGAAGATGGTGCGGATAAAACGTTTCTTGCGGCGAAAATTTCGACGGCGGAATTTTACGCGCTTCATGTCTTACCGCATCTTGATGCCCTAGCAAACGTGATTACTGAAGGGTCTAGTAGCGTATTTGCGATAGAAGCGGCTAATTTGTAGCGCGCAGCATCGAAAACTCCCGCCATTTGCTAGATTGGGCGGTGATATTTCCGAGTCAGTGGACTGCCGGGCCAGTAAATTACGGCCTTTTCGCTTCGCCTGCTTTTAGCGGCATGATATTGTTGCGTCCGCAACACTAAAAAATCACTCTTAATGTTGGCAAACAAAACGCACCCCGGAACGGCAGTCGGAGAGAGGTAATGACCTGGCCTTTAGTTGAGTCGATCGATAAGGCGATATGTCGTCGATTA
This sequence comes from Pseudomonadota bacterium, assembly GCA_039029975.1. Classification (GTDB taxonomy): domain Bacteria; phylum Pseudomonadota; class Gammaproteobacteria; genus JBCCFA01. The sequence goes on along the minus strand of JBCCFA010000212.1, from coordinate 4,735 downwards.
TTGGACCGCGCCTATAGCATCAATTCGCTGCGCGGTGCGGCACGGTTTCGTATGCCAAGCCCGATGTTTCATTACATGGACGGTGCTGCCGGCGACGAAGTGACATTAACGCGCAATTGCGGTGACTTTGAGCGATACGAATTGTTACCTCGTTACTTAGTTGATGTGAGCGCGGTTGATACGAAAACGACTGTGCTCGGGCAAGAGATTTCCCTACCGATTATTTGTTCGCCCACCGGGATGAATCGTCTGTTCCACCATGACGGGGAACTTGCCGTTGCGAAAGCCGCTGCGCGAGCCGGTACTATTTATACGCTGTCAACCATGGGCACGTATTCGATTGAAGATGTAGCAGAGGTGTGTGACGGTCCTAAGTGGTTTCAGATCTATGTGTTCAAAGATCGGACCTTGGTTAGCGAGTTTATTGAGCGTTGCAAGACGGCGGAATATCACGCCATGTGTTTAACGATAGATTTACCGATCACGGGAAACCGGGAACGCGACTTACGCACTGGGATGACCATTCCACCGGCATTTAATTTGAAAACCTGGTTGGGATTCGGCATGCACCCACAGTGGTCGTTAAGTCACTTATCGACGCCGCCATTCTCGCTGGCGAATGTTGAGCATCGCGTTAAAGGTGGTAGTGGCGATGACGTAACCACCTTAATGCAATACATCGGAGAACAGTTCGATCGATCTGTCACCTGGGATGACGCAGCACATATGGCCGAGGAGTGGGGCGGGCCGTTTGTTATCAAAGGCGTGAGCTCTGTTAATGACGCACGCAAAGCCGTGGACATTGGCGCGCACGCGATCATGATATCAAACCACGGCGGTCGCCAACTGGATCATGCGCCGTCTCCGATCGGCTTGCTTGAAGATGTTTTAATTGCCGTTGGTGACAAGGTGGAAGTGATTGTCGACGGCGGCGTTCGACGCGGTGCCGATGTGATCAAGGCCTTGGCGCTTGGTGCAAAAGCGTGCTCTGTTGGTCGGGCTTATTTGTTTGGCCTTGGCGCGGGCGGCGAAGCTGGGGTAGATAAAACCTTTCGACTGTTGCGCGAAGAATTGGAACGCGATATGGCCCTACTCGGTTGCGCGAGTATCGAAGAAATCTCACCGGAGTATGTTCGTGCTCGATCCTAACTACGATACCGATATCCCGCGCTTACGCGTCATTCTCGAACGATCTAAAGTGGTTGCCATGGTCGGTTTATCGAAGAGTTGGCATCGCCCAAGTAATTTCGCCGCAAAATATTTGCAAGAGCACGGCTATCGGGTAATTCCGGTCAATCCAATGTACGACGAAGTGCTGGGCGAGAAGTGTTATGACTCATTGGCTGAAATTCCAGAATCGGTTGACGTGGTAGATTGTTTTCGAGCAGCCAGTGAGATTCCCGCGCTCGCTGAGCAGGCAGTTGAGATTGGTGCCAAGGTGTTGTGGACCCAATTAGAAATCATTCATTACGAGGCTGCCGATTTTGCTAAATCGGCGGGACTCGATGTGGTCATGGATCGGTGCATGAAAATCGAGCACGCACGATTGTTCGGTGGGCTCAATTTTGTGGGTGTCAATACCAAAGTGATTACCGCCAAGCGACCAAAATCAGTCGCCAATTAACTAGCGTGGCGTAACAAATGGCAGATCGAGAATTCGGCTTTGAAACATTAGCGTTGCACGCCGGGCAAATCCCGGACGCGGCAACGGGCGCGCGCGCGGCACCAATCTATCAAACCACCTCGTACGTATTTGATAGCGCGGATCACGCCGCCAGCCTATTTAACCTGCAAACTTTCGGTAACGTTTACACGCGGTTAACTAACCCAACGAACGCGATGTTCGAAGAACGTGTCGCGGCCCTAGAGGGTGGACGCGCGGCCGTTGCGGTGGGTTCCGGTATGTCGGCGCAAATGACTACATTGCTGACCATTCTTCAAGCAGGCGATCATCTTGTTTCTGCGAAAACACTTTATGGCGGTACCTATTCCCAGTTCGACGTGACATTTCGACGTTTTGGCATTGAGACGACTTTTGTTGACCCCGATCGCATCGAAGACTTTGCGAGCGCGATAACGCCAAAAACAAAAGCGCTGTACGCCGAGACACTCGGCAATCCATTAATAAACGTCCTCGATATTGAAGCGGTGGCCGCGGTAGCGCACGCGGCAGATCTGCCGTTGATTATCGACAATACTTTTCCAACGCCTTACTTATGCCGGCCGCTGGATTGGGGCGCAGATATCGTGGTTAATTCGGCAACCAAATTTATGGGAGGCCACGGTACATCCATTGGTGGTGTATTGGCGGAAAAGGGCACATTCCCATGGGATAACGGTAAGTTTCCGATGATGACTGAACCATCGGACGGTTATCACGGCGTGAAGTTCTACGAGACCTTCGGTGATTTTGCCTTCACGATGAAGGCCCGAGTGGAAACTTTACGCACGCTCGGCCCGGCCTTAAGCCCGTTTAACTCGTTCTTATTTCTACAAGGTTTGGAAACATTGCCGGTGCGGATGGATCGACATTGCGATAACGCCTTGCAAGTTGCCGAGTACCTAGAAGCACATGCCGCCGTTGAGTGGGTTCGCTACCCGAGCTTAAAGAACGATCCTTATTATGAGCTTGCGCAGAAATACGTACCGCGCGGGGCGAGCGCCATTTTGTCGTTCGGCATCAAAGGCGGTCAGGCGGCCGGCGTAAAATTTATCGAAAGCGCGCAGTTTTTAAGTCATCTGGCGAATGTGGGTGACGCGAAAACCTTAATTATTCACCCCGCTTCGACAACCCACCGTCAGTTGAGTGAAGAACAACAAATTAGCGCCGGGGTGACGCCCGATATGGTAAGAATTTCCGTTGGTTTGGAAACGATTGATGATATCTTGTGGGATCTCGATCAGGCCCTGGCAAAATCTCAGCAATAAAACAATATTCGCGCAGTAGGGGAGCTAACGATGACTGACATAATCGAAAAAATACGCGAGATAGTAGACGAGGCAGGCATCCTGCAAGGGGCGGACGTCACCGGTCGTGCGATTCATGTCTGGCGCGATGAACCGATTAATGCCTTGGCGATTGTGCGACCGACGACGACCGAGCAAGTGTCAGAAATTCTCAAAATTTGTAATGAGGCGAAGCAGCCGGTAGTCGCGCATGGTGGCCGCACCGGCTTGGTCAAATCTGGCGATACCGTGGCGAGCGAACTCATTTTATCGCTCGAAAGAATGAACGGTATAGAAGATCTGGATACGATCGGACGGACGATGCGCGTGAAGGCGGGTACGCCACTGCAAACCATTCAAGACGCCGCCGAGCAGGAAGGACTCATGTTCCCGCTCGACCTAGGCGCACGTGGAACGTGCCAAATAGGCGGTAACGTGTCGACCAATGCCGGCGGCAATCGAGTCATTCGTTATGGTATGACGCGCGAGAACGTCTTAGGACTTGAAGCGGTACTTAGCGATGGGACTGTTGTTAGTTCTATGAACGAGATGATCAAAAACAATGCAGGTTACGATCTAAAGCAATTGTTTATTGGCACCGAGGGAACCCTCGGGATTATTACGCGCTTGGTGTTACGTCTGCGTGAAGCAACCACAGAGCAAGACGTCGGTTTCGCCGCCTTCGAATCCTATGAGCAAGTCACCGGCTTTCTAAAACATATGGATCGCGCGCTGGGCGGCACCCTAAGCGCGTTCGAAGTGATGTGGCACGACTATTTTGATTTGGTCACTTCTGCACCGGCAACCAACAAACCGCCAGTCGAGAAGAAATATCCTTTTTACGCGCTAGTTGAGTCTATGGGGGCCATAGCGGGCACAGACGGTTTCGAAGCTGCGATGAGCGAGGCCTTGGAAAGCAACCTTATCGCCGACGCCGCTATCGCGAAATCCGGTAGCGACCGGGCCAGCATGTGGGCAATACGCGATAGCGTTGAACATTTTTTCCGCTACGGTCCGGCGCAGATTTTCGACGTGAGTATTGCGCTTAGACATATCGGAACCTACGTCGACAACGTGAAATCACTGTTGACCGAAAATTTTCAGAAGCATTATTGTTTTACCCTAGGCCATGTCGGTGATGGGAATGTTCATTTCGCCATCTGCGTACCTGATGCAACCAACGAAACTCAGCAGATCATTGAGCACTGCGTCTACTCGCCATTAGAACCGCACGGCGGTTCGGTATCCGCCGAACACGGGATTGGACTAGAGAAAAAACAATATCTCGAAACCTCACGCAGTGATACCGAAATTGCACTAATGAGAAAATTGAAACAAGCGCTGGACCCTAACTGCATTCTCAATCCTGGTAAGATTTTCGAATACCAAGGGAACGTCGCGCCAACCTAGCGCTAGTTCTTCGTCTTTCGTTCGTCTTTGCCGCTAGCGCTTCTCTAATCGATGTCGCCACCAGCCGAGCCGCGGTTCAAGCGAGTGCTTTCGCTCATAGATACGCTGGCGCTTGCTTTTGGCGCGATGATTGGTTGGAGTTGGGTGTTGCTGACCGGCGCTTGGATCGAAAGTGCCGGCACTGTTGGGGCTGCGTTTGGTTTCCTTTTCGGCGGCAGCGTGATTGTGTGTGTGGCTTTAACCTACGCGGAACTCGCTGCCGCAATGCCGTCAGCCGGCGGCGAGCACGTCTATAGCACTCGAGCCCTCGGGCCCCGGTGGGCCTTCATTTGTTCGTGGGCAATGGTCTTTGGTTATGTTGCTGTGTCGGCGTTCGAGG
>JBCCFA010000211.1:0-7756 GCA_039029975.1 Pseudomonadota bacterium | reverse complement strand
TAAAAGATGCGCTACGCGGATTACGTTACGTCTTTGCCATGCGTGTCATACTCGATCTCACCGTAGCTGGCACGCAAAACCTTACCGAATTTAATAATTTGTATCGCGCCGGTAACAGTGGCGCTACCGTAGAGGCTGCATGGTCAGAGGCTACCGACGTAGACCTGCGCATGTACAAGGCCACTCGGTCTAGCGTGCTCTCTATATCGGCCCCGGAAATCTTTGACCCTGACGTGGTTAAATTTCAAACCGATCTAAACGTGTCTGAAGGGAATCCACAGTCGGGTTGGTTTTACCTCGCGACAGACGCACCCTGTTATAAAGTTGGTTCAAACGCAATCAAGCTATTTCAAGCTGGCGAAGAAGGACAAGATTTGCTGGAAATTGATATCGATGGCTATGTAGGCGACGACTGCGAACCGGATCCGGAACCAGAACCGGAAACAACGCAGGTACCAATGCCGCCTTGGGCGATTTTGATGTTGCTGCTAGGCACGCTGTTCTCAGGGTTCCACATTACACGCTCACACTGGTCGAAATAAATCCTAGTGTGGAGGACTAAATAGTAAGCTCGCGCACCATTCGAACAGCTCGGGGCAATTCGCGCTTACCACCAATCTCCCGTGAATGAGACGCTGACCCAAGCGGCACGCTCCGCCCCTGGTGCAACGAATAGCGTGTGTTCCCAGTTAAAGCTGTTGAAGTTGAATCCCGATGCGTCCCTGGCACCCGCCGGTACCAAATTCGACTCGGTAAACGGGTTCAGACCAAGGTTACCCGTGGTTGCGTATTTCTTGTCTAGCAAGTTGTCGATACTCAATGACAATCGAATTTCGTCCGTCACTTGGTAACGAAGACTGAAATTGAAGATGCCGAAGCCATCAATGGTTCCGTCGCCTACGAAAGGTCTACCTAAACGCAAATCTTCGCCGGTTAGTGAACGGATTACCTGGCCGTCAAAATCGTTTCCGCCGGGACTATGCCGATTATTTTCGTTACCAAAGGCGAATAGTTCACTTTGCGCAATAAAAGTTAGCCCAGCCGTCAGTTCATTGGTAACATCAAACTCCAGACCAGCTCTAAAAGCATGGCGAGGCGTACCCGGAATAGTTGAGCCTTTCGTCAATTCAAATGATTGAATGCCGCCGCCTTGATTGGAACTACTGTTGGAGGGATTCACAATTGTTGCGTCACTTTCGAAGGTCGCCTCTAAGTTGGTGTAGTTCATATACCAGCGAAACCGACCGACATCTTTGTTGAAACCTAATTCGAATCCTCGGCGCCGAGTGCGCCCGAACGAATCGAATACCCCTCGATTTCCGCGCCCCAAAGATACGAATAAGATGTCGTTTTCTAAGTCCGTTTGAAAAACGGCAAGGTTCCAATTAATGTCAAACCACTGAAGCTGTCCGCGCCCCCCCAGTTCGTACGACGTGGAACGAACTTGTGGGAGAAATGGATCATTAGTAAGGTTGGTGGGAATCGTGCACCCAATCAACTTACCGTCCGGTTGTTCCAATACTTTATCGTTCACGGCACAGGCAAGCTCAATTGATGTGGGGACTCGCGCGCCGCGACTCACATTAGCGAAAACATTAACTTCCTCGGTCGCATCGACGGAAAATCCTACCGAAGGGTTCCAGGACTCATATTTAAATTTCTCACCTGTGCATTGGAATCGCGCAACAATACTGAACTCTGCACCGCATTCGTCTTCGCGAGTTTCAAAAAACTGTGCGTCGAATTGCCAGAGCGGGGTTGGTCGATCTGCTTCGAGGTAATTGCTCACTTCGGTTTGAGAGTAACGGAGTCCCAAGCTTAGGTTGAACACATCGAAAAACGTGGCAACATTGTAGATAAACGCGGAACGCGTTTTGCTTGAACCCACTAGCGAATTTCGCAAGATTGATTGTGCAACCGCAGGCCAAGAGTCCGCAATTGTTGGAACGGGGCCTCCAGCGCCGTCAAGAATATCGTTTAGGCGTATTTGTTCATCCAATAAGGTATTCAAAGGGCCGGACAAAATCGTATCCACCAATGCTGGTGGCAAACCGAGTCCCAAAAGATTTGCGCGTTGAACCGCGAGATCGTCGATGCCTTGTTCAACTTGTACTAGCCGATCCCCAGCAATGGCCACCTCGGCCTCGTTACTCGCCTGTTGCCACTGATCAATTCGATCAGGGTCGAGAAACACCTCACGATCAGGCCCGATGTATGCCAATTGCTCGGTTTGTCGGAAAGTCACTTTATCGCGATCGAAAGTCGCGCCAAGAATCAATTGATTCGATTCAGTGGCCCAATTTAATTGGAAGCTCGCGCCATGTGCTTCTTGCCCATTGAAACTATTGTTAATCACGGCGTTCGGCGCACACCCGGGTTCGCCCGTCCCGAAATCTGGGCCCAGTGAACTGAAGCGTCCATTCGGTGCATCAGCCCGAAAGTCGACTGTGTTATTGGGGTCGAAACAGTTGTAACCCAACCGCGCAGCGGTTAAGCGATCGAAATCATCCCAAAAATCGCCACCACGAACGTCGCGATCAATATTGCGGTAATAGACAGAACCGGAGATTGTAATGTTGTTCGTAACGTCGAAAGAACCAATGATATTGAGATGCGTGAGACTCACGTCGTTCTCATCCGGAGAAGTGAACACCGCTTCTGGCCGCACTTTGAAATCCCCGAACGGGACGTTACCGTTACCAACAAGATTGTTGTCGATCCGCATGCCCGTAAACGCTAAGGATCCTCGATCGACACGTACATCACCGCGTCCGAAAAACTGCCGCAATTCGGAAGGAGAATTGTCGCGCCAGCCATCTTCTGTGATTTTGTTGTAAGCAAGGAGTGCAGCAAAATGATCATCGTGTGCGCCAACGGTTACATCGATCTGTTGCCGATTCCAACTGCCGTAAAGATAGCTGGCGTCAACGCCCGGATAATTGAATCCCGATTTGGTATTAACCGATATGGCGCCACCGATGGTGTTCAAGCCAAATAAAGGATTTGAACCAGGCACTACATTAAGCGAATCAATGACATTAAGCGGAATCAGATCCCAATTAACTGCCTGGCCGAAAGGCTCGTTGATACGAATACCATCGAAATAAATCGACAAACCTTGCGGCGTGGCGATCTGGGGAGAAGCGGAGAATCCTCGGAAATTCACATCCTGCTGAAACGGGTTACCCGCAGTATCCGTCACCGTAATCGAACGGAGTTGCTCATTTAAAAATTGCGTGGTGTTAATCGCGCCAGAGTTTTTAATGTCCTCGGCGTCTACGGTTTGGATGCCGGTTGTGATTTGGCTTTCATCTAAGCCGACACCGGGTAACGGGGTGATGACCCGTTTACGCCCATAAACAATGACCTCGCCATCGTCCGATGACGCCGCTTCGCTGTCGTTCTCAGACGGCTGTGCCATGCAAAGAAATGGGCACATCGCTAGCAGTGTACAGACGACTATATTACTAACGAATTTTTGGGCAAATTTCAGGTAAGTCAATGTATTAATTAGAATTACGACCGCGGCGATTCTACCTTACGTCACGCCAGAAATCCGGTGTGTCTGCCCGAATCACGGATCACGGGATTATTTCCCAAAGCTTGCCAAACGTCGTGGTTCCAGTGCTCAACCGACACACTCACCGCAAATTCTTCATCTTGGATACTGTATCTAGGTATTCAGGCTATAATCGCGCCCTTTTTCGACAGAAAACTGTTGTGACGAAACCAATCGATTGGTCGCGAAATTTCACGCTGGGCATCCTCGGCGGCGGTCAGCTCGGCAAAATGTTGCTCGATGAAACCGCTCGCCTCGATATCAAAACGGCTATTTTGGATCCAACGCCTAGCGCGCCTGCCCTCACCCGAGCCAATCGCATTGAAATTGGCGATCTAAATGATTTCGACACCGTCATGGCGTTCGGACGTTCGGTTGACATGCTTACCTATGAAATTGAGCATGTGAATATTGATGCCTTAGACCAACTTGAAAACGAAGGCTTGTCAATTCGACCTTCGCCGAGGTTACTGAGGATCGTGAGCGACAAGCGCGCGCAGAAAAATTTCTATAAAGCGAACAATATCCCTACTCTGCCGTTCGTTGAATTCGAAAAACCAGAGGAAATTAATCTGTCCACTGTCACGTGCCCCGTAGTTTGGAAGGCAGCAACCGGTGGTTACGATGGACGCGGCGTGAAAGTACTGCGCAATGCCACCGACCTTCAATCCTTACCGGACACGCCTGGGCTGCTCGAAAATTTTTCAGCCGGAAATAGAGAACTCGCGGTGATCGTTGCGCGTAATGCGGCGGGTGACATGGTGACCTACGACCCGGTCGAAATGTCATTCCATCCCACGGCCAATTTAGTGGAATTTTTGCGCGCACCAGCGGAGCTCTCCGGTGAACTGAATGCCAAAGCGCGCGCTATCGCCAAACAGACCGCCGAGGCCTTTGATTTAATTGGCATCTTGGCCGTCGAAATGTTCTTAGATGACAATGGTATGTGGGTCAATGAAGTCGCCCCACGGCCGCATAACAGCGGGCACCACACCATTGAAGCGCACTACGTCTCGCAGCACGAACAGCTATTACGCGCTATTCTTAATCTACCGCTAGGCTCTACGGAGGCCCGTTGTCCGGCAGTTATGATTAATCTGCTTGGCGGTGATTCTAGCGGCGCACCTCGTTACGATGGCATTGCCGAGGCGCTCGCGTTCGAGGGATGCTATATCCATATTTACGGGAAATCTGAAACGCGGCCTTTTCGCAAAATGGGTCACGTAACTTTAATTGCAGACACCATTGACAAGGCGATGGAAAATGCCCGTCGCGTTCGAGATGTATTAAAGGTTAACGCGCATGGCTAAGTCTCAAGTCGGCATCATCATGGGAAGTAAATCCGATCTCGACGTGATGTCCGCCGCAGGAGAAATGTTGGAATCCTTTGACATCGATTTCGAATTGACGATTGTGTCAGCGCATCGCACACCGGATCGAATGTTTGACTACGCGAGAACCGCAAGTGATCGTGGTATCAAAGTGATCATCGCCGGCGCTGGCGGCGCGGCGCACTTGCCAGGCATGGTCGCGTCAATTGCGTCAGTTCCGGTTATTGGTGTACCCGTTAAAGCATCTATCTCGCTTGATGGCTGGGATTCCGTTTTATCGATATTACAAATGCCGCCTGGCGTTCCTGTCGCAACAGTGGGTCTCAATAATGCCAAGAATGCCGCTATCCTCGCTGCGCAAATCCTTGCGCTAAGCGATGCCGCCTTGGGCAAGCGTGTTAATGATTATAAAAATCGGCTTGCTGATGATGTGCAGATGATGATCGACGATATCGACAAGAATGGTTGGCGCAACAGCTAACAACATTAGGTCAAACCTCTCTTGTTGGTCAGCAAGCTTTCAAACATATCCAACGCCTTTAAAATTTCCATTTTGTTGAGTACATAACTATGCGTTTGTGTCGCGTTGAACATGCAAACAAAATTTGGATCGCTCGGCATCATGAACAAAGCTGTGAGATACATCTGCTTTTCGAAGCCGCCGATTATGGCGATAGCCTTATCGCTTTAATTGGCAACGCCGAAGAGTTATCTCTGAAAACTGGCAGCGCCGTCCACATTGTCGGATCTGATGCCGTTCGCTACCTGCCCCCAATTTCTCAGCCAAGTAAAAATATCCTATGCGTGGGTAAAAACTATCGCGCCCATGCAGCCGAATTTGCTAATAGCGGGTTTGATAATTCACAAGCGCCAAACGAAGACAGCGTGCCGCGCCATCCAATTGTATTTAGTAAAGCCCCGTGCACGATGACCGGCGCATTCGAGCGCATTGAACCACCCTGGAAAATCACGCAAAAAGTTGACTATGAGGCGGAGCTTGGTGTGGTTATTGGTAAAACCGGACGGAACATACAACGCGATAAAGCTTATCAGCACGTCTTTGGCTACACGATCATTAACGACGTAACCGCCCGTGATTTACAGGCGCAACACAAGCAATGGTTACTCGGCAAATCGATCGATACGTTCTGTCCTATTGGACCATGGGTTGCCACAAGTGACGAAGTTGAACCAGAAAACCTGGATGTTAAATGTTGGGTGAATGGCGAGCTGCGACAACATGCCAATACGCGCGATCTAATCTTCGATATACCGACCATCATTGAGACTATCAGCGCCAGCATGACGCTTAATCCCGGCGATATTATCGCGACGGGCACACCGGCAGGCGTTGGGATTGGGTTCGATCCGCCGAAATTTCTCCAACCTGGCGACCTGGTCAAAATTAAAATATCTACTATTGGCACAATAGAAAACCGAGTCCTTTGAGTTGCAGTTTGCGCTTATCGTCGAATTCTCAAATCGAACCTATCACACTACACTTGCTTGGTAGGTCTTTAACGTTTCATTTATCCAGGAGACATCCATGTCGAGCAAATCCACGGCGGAAACCATTGTAGTTGGCGGCGGATCCGCAGGCTGCGTTATTGCTGGGCGACTAGCAGCTGCCGGTAAAGATGTTTTGCTAATTGAGGCGGGCCCAGATTACGGTCCATTTGGTCATAAAGACTGGCCCACCGAATTAGTCGATGCGCGCATGCTCGCCACGACTCACGACTGGCAATACAGGGGCGGCCGCTGGGAATTCCAGCGTGCGCAGGTGATCGGGGGTTGTTCTTCACATAACGGCGCTATTGCCGCTGTTGGTCATCGCAAAGACTACGACAATTGGCAACTCCCAGGTTGGACAGGAGACGATGTCGCGCCGCTGTTCGCAGACGTCATCAATAAGATGCGCGTGCGCACGTACTTGCGAGAGGAAGCTGGCCCGTTTCATGCCCGTTGCTTAGACGCCGCCGAGGCATTGGGTTGGAAGATGGCAAATGACCTGTGCGATTTGGATGCCAATGATGCGTTCGGACTTGAGACCGTTAACATTGTAGACACGACCCGTTGGAATACCGCGTTTGCGTACTTAGATTCAACGCGCGATCGAGATAACCTCACCATTGTTGATCGTGTTTTAGTCGACAAAATTGTTGAAGATAGCGGCGGCGTTTCTGTTTTCGGCCGGCGAGATAATGAGTCACTCAATTTTGAGTGCCAAACGCTAGTACTCGCTGCAGGGGTTTACGGTACACCGCAAATATTGCAACGGTCCGGCGTCGGTGATGCAAACTTACTACGCGAATTAGAAATCAGTCCGATCTTGGTTTCGCCGAACGTTGGCGAAAACCTACACGACCACCCCATGTGTCATGCCGATCGAAAAGTTGGCCCTGAACTGCAAGCCTGGTTAGACGACGCGGCGGCAAAAGGTTTTCTACCTGAAGAACAAACCTTGGGCAAAGCCATCTCTTCGCAGAGCGAAGACGGTTTATATGACTTGCATGTGTTCCCGGTTTGCGCTTCCGATCAAACGAGCTTCCTGCACGGGCGTGTACACGTGGAAGTCGCTTGCATGACGCCACAAAGTCGCGGTTTCATTCGAATTACCGATAAAGATCCGAAGGCATTGCCTCTAATTGACCATCGATATTTAACCGATCCGGAAGATCATGACATCCGCGTAATGGCCGACGGATTAAAAATGGCAGAGGCGATGCTGGATCATCCGGTGCTAGCCGACATTTTAGGCGAACCGATTTCAGACACTGCCGACTGGAAAGCTATTCGCGAGCAGGTAGAACATTACTATCATCCTGTGGGTACGTGTCGCATGGGATTGGACGATAGCGCAGTTTGC
>JBCCFA010000210.1:0-7758 GCA_039029975.1 Pseudomonadota bacterium | reverse complement strand
GATGTCCGGGTCGGCGGCGTTTGGGGGAGGCGACGGGAAGGGGGCATCGGGGGCGAGCGCGGCCTGGCGCAGCTGCGCCAGGTAGTCCTCCTGCTTTCATGAAATGCTAGATGCCGATCGCAAACGCCGTGTGGCAGGAGAACCTTCCGAATACATGAAAATGTGTTCGCTCGATCCGAATGAACCGCACTTGTTTCCCGGCGAGGAAACCTATAACTATATTCAGCAATTTTTAGATAGAGATCCAAACTGCACTTGGGAGAATCGCGTGACGCTCAGATCTATTGAGTATATGACCGAGTACGACGTGTCGAATTTCATGGAACGAATTAGCCCAACCCCACTGTTGATGATTATCTCCTCGGTAGACACTACCACGCCGTCGGATGTTGCGCTTGAGTGTTTTCACAAAGTACCGGGACCCAAGGAGCTCATGGTGGTGGACTCGAATCATTACGCCGCGTATACCGATGCTTTTGAGGAAACCAGCGCCGCCGCGCGAGACTGGTTTAATAAACACCTTTGACAAACGAAACGGCCGTTCGTTTGCGGCCTCCGCGCGTGAGCGCATAGGGGTAGTTAGCGGGCAAAGCCGTCACCTAAAAATGTCGTGAGTTTGTATGAAACAACACCGACCACTGCGGCAACGGTGCCGCCAAAGAATTGCGCAATTGGCCACATTGATGCGCCACCCCCTTTGTAGGGCGTTAAATACTCCGTGTACAGAAGAGCTGCCAGCAAACCAAACCAGGGCACAGCGCCGGCAACATAAATCGCCCAGCTTTTATTTAGGAAGGTCGCGGTAAGAAACCCGGCCACAGCAGAACCGCCAACTAAAATTAACCACACGTTCATCGGAATATTTCTAGGTAAGGCAACGTCTAGTAATCAATTTTTTCAACCACGAAGATTATCGAACGCTCCGCGAGTTTAACCTGAACCTCGTCATCACGCCGTTTACCGAGCAGCGCCTTGGCGACTGGCGCGTCAACGCTAATATGTTCTTCGGCATGATCAATCTCATCGCTACCAACAATGCGATAGCGAAATTCTTTGCCGTCTTCATCGATTAGGTTGACGTAGGCACCAAAAAATACCTGGTCCGTATTCGCACGCTCGCGCACAATTTGCAGTTTCGGCATGCGACGCTCTAGATAACCGATTCTCCTATCCAACTCACGCAGCTGCTTTTTACGATAAATGTATTCGGCGTTTTCCGATCTATCCCCTTCCGCTGCAGCCGCCGCAAGGTGCTTAACCACGTCGCGGCGGGTCGCCCAAAGTGACTTTTGTTCTTCTTCAAGGCGAACGTAGCCTTGCTCAGTAATATAGGGAGCGCCCTGCTTTTGTGGTGGTCGCCAACGTCCCATGCTTCTATCCGTGCCCTTGCTAGTGAGATTTGCCTTGCAAGAAACTTAGTATTTGTTCTCGATCTTGGCCCCAGCGCCGGTGACCGCCCGTGCTCTCGCAGTAACTAACACGTGTTTCGTTCTGGCATTCCTGAAACGTTTCACACCCATCGCCTGTTCGATCGACACGCTCGCTACACTGGTTACATTGGTGCCACCAATTTGCCGCATCACGACCAAAACCAGGAAAAAGCTTATCGTCAGCATTATGCATGACCATAACATCAAGCTGCTTATTGCAACCGAGATCTTGCAAGCCTTGAGCCGCGATACCGGCGGCGCTGGCCGCGATAGCGCGGACTTTGATCGCCCAATCAGCGCGTTGCGCGAGCACATGAGCGACCGTCCCCCCGTCGGAATGACCAGTAAAGAAGATACGCGCCTCATCTATACACCAATCCGCGACAGTTTTTTCTACGAGCGCCGCAAGTTGGTCAATATGAGTTAGAGATAAACGCTCGTGACCCGGATACAACAGCAAAAAGCCACGAGCCGTTGCTGGCGCTGTTAGCTTTGCAAACTGTTCGGATTGCCTTGCGTCCATGCCGGCTGGTGGGAATACAGCAAGTAATGGGTGACGGATTTCTGCATCGAAATTTGTTGGTCCACGCAGTGCATAAGCAAGTTCACCACGTTTTTTTTTGACATCGAGGAAATTTTCGCTGCGTCGACCGGCGCAAGTCTTATCAACTACCGCACCCGTGTAAACAGTTAGTTGCATCGCAGGCGGATCTCCACCACAGGCAGAGATCATTACCACTAAAGAAAGAAGCGTAAAAACTCGCGCGATGATCACGCGAATACGGGAAGTGGAGGAAAGTCCCCTTTCAGAATTTTGTTCGCTTGCCCCATCTCAAGCCAACCATCGATTGCGGTCGCATAAGTTCGACGAAAATCAGTCGTGTGAATTAAATTATCCCCTTCAGTAAGCGTAGTAAGACTTGGTGGTTCACCATAGTGCCCACCCTTTACCGGTTTACCTGCAAAGAACATCACGTTTGCCGTACCGTGATCGGTACCTAGGTTAGCGTTTTCAGGAACCCGTCGTCCAAATTCGGAGAACGTCATTACAACGACTTTGTCTGCTGCGCCAATACGCTCTAGATCTTTGATGAACGCGTGCACCGCGTCGGTCGCATAGGTAAGCAAACGTTGATGCAAGTTTGGTTGTTGCACATGGGTATCGAAAGAATTGTTTCGAAAAGCCACGTAGTAAAGGCGCGACGGCAGACCCGCCTCAATGCAGGCCGCGACTTTGTCTAGATCTACCGGAAATACGCCATAGTCAATATTCGAACGATAATTTTGCCAAGCTGAACGCACCAATCTGGACGCGTCGCGAGCACTTTCGGCAACGCTGGTTAAATATTCTAACGACGCGTTGGTCGTCACCTCGCCAGACACTTTTTCCAATAACCCACGTTCTTGGAATAGCGCATTACGTTGGAATCGATTCGGATCGTCAAAAACTACTGGGTTATGCACTTTACTTTTAACGGCTAAAGATTGTCCGGCATCGATATTCACTAAAAGATTTGGTGTTGGATCAGGTGCTAGCTGATCGGCGGTGCGTCCAACCCAACCAAATTCATCGCCGCTGTTAGGTGAGGCGGTATGCCAATAGTTCATGGAGGTAAAATGCGAAAACGACGGTTGCTCATAGCCGCAGCCGTGAACAATGGCTAAATCGCCATCCTTCCACAATTTTTCGAAGCCAACCATGCCCGGGTTAAAACCGTATTGGTCATCTATTTTGAGTAACTTTTCCTGCGGGATGCCAATGGTGGGCCGCAATCGATAATATGCATCATCGCGAAAAGGCACGACGCTGTTTAAGCCATCGTTGCCACCCGACAATTCCATCACAACGAGTATTCGATCGCTGTCGTTTGAAATATTTTGCGCGGCATTCGCCGTGGCATTAAAAATACCATTCAAGCCAAAAGGAGCGGCAGCTGTCGCCAACAAACCCGCGCTGCGCTTTAGGGCCCGTCGGCGCGTGATTGAATTTTGCGATAGGTTTTTTTGTTTGCCCATTATTTTTATCCCAACTGATATTCGGGTCGACTCAAAATCATATGGAGTAGTACCCGCAACGGCTCTTCCATATAACTTTCTGCGACAGGAATCTCATCAGTACCAAGCTCTTGGCTTAGGTATGCAGTCATGTCTTCGATCGCGGCAGGATCGATCGGGACACTGACAAAACGGTTCGCGAGATATTTCACCACCTCGTTCGGTGAACTCAGTTTCGCCTGCATGACTATTTCAGTTAAGTTCAGGCGTGCTGTTTCTCGCGAAATCGGCTTAACCCGTTCGATCGCTGTTTGCCAACCGCGGTAACTTGCGTAGCGCGTATTAAAGGCTTCATCTCGATCGGCCATCATCGATGATGCAGCCATCATGTCCATATCGATATTGTCATCTGGCGGACGCGTCGCGGTTGTCATGTCAGCCCCTGCGCGCAAGCGTTCGTGTACGGCCCTAATTTCTGGACCCGTTGGATAAACCGGATAGCGATCTTCTGGAAGGAATGCGATATCGGGTAACACGACGTCCAAAGCAAAATTGCCACGTTCGATTAACAGACCCGGCGTAATCCAATTGCGCCCTTCCGACCAACCGGCAACAGTTGGCGGATGCATAAGGCGCTGACCTAAAGCGCCGGTGGTTAAATTAAAATCCGGTGCGCCCGGCAAGTAATCTAAACCGAGTTTCTTGTACGTTGATATCACCAGTTCAACCGGACTTTTAATATGGGTAGCAACATTGCGAGTTGCGTAAAATTCTTGAGACGAAAAAACCTCTGCTAAGAAAGGACGAATTTCGAAATTGAGCTCTGCGAAACGTTGACCAAGCTTGTCCGCCAGCGCTGGGTCGAGATCTTGAGAGACATAGAATTGATAAATCTTAGATGCGATGAATTTAGCCGTCGCCGGGTGCGCTAAGATAATGTCGATAACCTCTACGCCATTAAAATTGCCTTTGTTGCCTAAAACATCTTTGGTGCCGTCGTCGTGCAGACTTGGATCAACATGAAATTCCAGCCCCTGAAAATTCCATCCAGTAAATGCGCGAGCTGCTTCTCGAATATCGTGCTCGGTATAATTACCCACGCCCATGGTGAATAGTTCCATGATCTCGCGCGCGAAATTCTCATTTGGTTTGCCCTTCACGTTCACGCCAGCATCAAGAAACGCGAGCATGGCGGGATCTTGGGCAACGCCAATTAATAAGGTTCGAAAATTACCTAAGCCTTCGCGCTGAAAAAGCGTGAGCTGTTGATGCATTTTCCGATAGTCACGAACCTTATCTTCGTTCGTCGCAAAATGGCCATGCCAAAACAGCGCCATCTTTTCCTCTAACGGATGAGGTGACGTCAACATCCGTTCAGCCCACCAATATGCCACACGGTCCGTTTCCAAGCGGCTTGCGCGTAGCCAGTAGAAGAACTTATTGACGATGGCCTGCATCGGTCGGTTGCCGCCCGGCTTGACCTTAATCCCAAAAACTTCGCCATTCTTTTCGGCCAGCGCGGTGGTGGCCGGTCGACTCGGCGGAAACGGATCTAGCCCCTCATCGAAAATCCCTGAGTGATCGAATTCGGCAAGTGTATTGGCGGGGGTACCTTTAAATTGAACGAGATAGTCAACCGCACCATTCAGACCGCGGGCATGAAGCGCCGCGATTTCGGCCGGCGTGCCGCCAAACGCGGCGCGCTCCAGCAAATGGCGGGCGTGTTCGTGTCGCCACGCTTCGGGTTCCAACGGCGACAGAACTGAAGCGGCGGCAAACAGATTTGCGCAGTGCAACAACAAAATGCTAAGGCAGATTGTCGGTGAAAGGCGAAATAACGACATACCCGATCTCCTTCGTAAAGCGCTTTTATTATAGCGCGTTCAATTTGCTTCAAACTTGGGCCACACCCGAATTAGACCTGCCCTAAGCTTTTCCGAAGTTCGCAGGGCGCTTTTGAACGCTAGCCATCACCGCTTCGATTTGATTTCGCGACCCAATCAATTCGCGCTGCAGCGCCTCCTCAAGGGCCAGGGTTTTATCAGCGTCTTCTCGCCAACTCTCGCGATACAGTTTCTTCACTCCGCGGATTGCATCGGGGGATTTTTGCGCAATTTCTTGCGCTATCGCTTCAGCTTTCGCTAGCGGCTGATCATCGATAAGCGTGGCAACACCAAGGTTTTCGGCCTCGACGCTAGAAAATACCCGGCCGGTAAGCGTGAGCTCCAAGGCTTTATCTTTCGGCATGATGTCCGGTAAGGTTTGCGTGATAGACATGTCTGGTACCAGGCCGTAGCGAATTTCCATAATTGAAAATTTCGCATCGGGCGCCGCGATCCGGATATCTGCGCCCAGCGCGATCTGCATGCCGCCGCCGTACACCGTGCCATGAAGCGCGGCGATCACAGGGACATCGATTTTCTGCCACACGTAGGCAACTCGCTGGGCGACGTTGTCCGGGCCTTCATCGCGTTTAAACAAGCGACCCAATGAGACCACCGCAGTTTTTTGATCGGCAATCAAGGATTGCATTTCCGCAAAATCTAGCCCGGCACAGAAACTGGGACCCTCACCAGACAAAACGATGGCACGAACATTTTCATCTTTCTGCAAGGACTCGCCGGCTGCAACAATGGCTTCGAACATGTCGAGACTGAGCGCATTGTGTTTTTCGGGCCGATTTAGCGCAACATGCGCGACATGATCTTTCATTTCAACGTTGACTAGTGAGGACATCTCTATTCCTTAATTACACGGGTGTTTTTACTGGGTGCTATCATGCCGCGAAAATATCCGTAGGGGAAACTTCATGCGCATTGGAATCATGATTGGCTCGGATCGACTACCCAGAACCTTGGACGAAATCATCAGTTTAGTCCAAGCAGCCGAAGCGGCCGGCCTCGATAGTGCCTGGATGGCGAATATCTTCGGCTTCGACGCTATCATGGCAATGACAATGGCCGCGCGCGAAACCACGCGTATAATGGTCGGTACAGCGGTAACCCCCACTTACCCACGACACCCGGTAGCGATTGCTCAGCAAGCCTTAACTGCGGCCGCGGCC
Organism: Pseudomonadota bacterium; assembly: GCA_039029975.1. Lineage (GTDB taxonomy): Bacteria > Pseudomonadota > Gammaproteobacteria > JBCCFA01. The sequence continues at coordinate 1,269 of JBCCFA010000210.1, read as the reverse complement.
ACCGATAATCGATTTATTCTCGGCATTGGTCTATCACATAAACGCACAATTGAAGGCGTTTATGCGCTTTCTTACGATAAACCAGCCAAGCATATGCGGGAATATCTCGATATTTTGATGCCCGCTTTATCGCAAGGCCCGATCAACGTTGAAGGAAAGCAATACACCACGCGGGGCGCGCAGCTAGTAGCACCAGAAGCGAACCAACCGCCCGTGGTAGTTGCGGCATTGGGCCCCGTGATGTTGGGCTTGGCCGGGCGCATGGCCGATGGCACAAATACCTGGATGGTGGGTCCGCGGACGATGGAAACTCATATCTGTAAGACGATTAACACAGCCGCAGAGCAAGCGGGCAAGCAAGCCCCAATGATCGTCGGTAATTTTCCCGTGGTCGTCACCGATAAACCTGACGACGCACGCCAACAAATTGCCGAAATGCTAAGCATCTACGGTGAATTACCAAGCTACCGATCGATGTTAGATCTGGAAGGCTATGAGTCGCCGGTAGATGCCGCACTTATCGGGAACGAAAAAACTCTTGGTGCCCGCTTGGAAGAAATAAAAGCCTCGGGTGTGACAGATTTCGGCGCGGCCATTTACGACTTGGAAGAAGGCACCTTCGATCGCACGCTTGCTTTTCTAAATGCGCATCGCTAAACGAGTCAATACTTAGAAAGCTAAATCCGGTTCGTTCTGTGCGCCGACATGATGAGACACTTAGGGTTTGCATATCGCAATTCGCGGTTTTGTTGCTTGCTTTTATTCCTATCAAATCAGCACATGCTGAACGAAATTCCCTGCAAATAACCATAGCGGCCGCCCACGCAACGACGATTCCGTGGGTATCTGAAATTCCAGATTTTGTGATTCCGGAATTTTCTGCGCATCTAAAGAAGCGATACCCAACAACCAAGGTCGACTGGATAGAAGCCTATGGCGGTTCTTTGTACCGCTGGCAAGACACCTTGGAAGGTGTGCAAATTGGTTTAGCCGATATCGGATGGGTAGGCACGCTGTGGGAAAACTCAAAAATGCCTTTGCAGAACATCACCTACAGTTTGCCGTTTATTTCAGATGACTTGTTGACGCTGCTTGAAGTGATCAATGAATTACATAAGGAATTACCGGCGCTTGCTGAAACATGGGCTCGGTACCAACAAGTATTTTTGGCCGCTAGTGGTGTGGATACCTACCATTTATTAACCAACTTTCCCGTGAATTCCTTAGACGATTTAGCCGGCAAAAAAATTCTTGCGCCGGGCACTTCCG
>JBCCFA010000209.1:0-7760 GCA_039029975.1 Pseudomonadota bacterium | reverse complement strand
TTTCGATTCGGGGTGAGAATAGTTGTCCCCTGTTGAGACATACAAGACGTTGCGTTTAGGATCTAGCGTGGGCGAAGACCAAACCGCAGCGCCTGATGGTCCCCACATTGCACGGCCGTTGGCGTTCTTGCCCGTCATTTGCGCGGGTTCTTCCACCAAGTACTTTCTCCATTCCACGACACCGGTCATGGCGTCTACCCGCATTACGCTGGCGCGAAATGAGCAGCATTCATAATTCGGATCTGCGGCGAGCCCTTCCTCGAGCGAAGAGACCGGGATGTATAACTTACCGTCATGTAGCTGGAAAGCACCGATCGTTCGGGCGGCCGGGTGGGAATCTGCGTAGATTTTCCAAACTAATTCGCCGTTCGCCGCATCGACGGCATAAATTGCGCCACCGATGTCGCCGAAAAAGGCGAGATAGCGGCCTTTTATTGGCACGTCGCTAATTTTGATTGCCGTTTTGACCGACGCTTCGGTATCAAAGCGCCAATAAGCACAACCGCTCTTCGCATCAAGGGAATAAACGGCGGCGCCGCGACTGCCGATAAACAAGCGACCGTCGACGACGCTGGCGTGAGATTCGACGACCGTTTCCCCGGGGAACGCAAAAGCCCACTGTAGTTCTAGGTTGCCAACATCTTTCGCATCGAGGTTCGCCATGTTGGCCGGTTGATAACGCGCGTTTCGAGTGCCAGGCCCCCAGCCGTTCCAATGAGGCTTCGCGAACGGCTCGGCGCTGGGCCAGGCGGCGGGCGCGCACTGATTGGCAACGTCGCCCTTCCAATTTGCGTCGTAAGTCTGGCCGGACAAATGTTCAGCGACGGCAATGCGATCTGGGCCAGTCAAGCTGAATATGCCAATCACGCGCATGGGGCCAGTTTCGAGGGCGGTAAGAATCGCCTGTGGCGACATCGATTTAAGGTCGGCTTTCGTTGGGGTTCGGTCGGCACCGCTATCGTGACACGCAGCGCACGTTTGCGCATAAATGTCGGCGCCGCTTTTGGCCATTAGAGGCGACCCAGCGAAATAGACGATTAGGATGAGAATAAGAATCAATACCGGTTTGAGTTTATTACACATTGTTTTCTGGACTTATTTCGGTTGCGACGAGTTTGCCGTTAGAGACCAGGATCATCACCGATCTAGCGGGTAAAATCGACCCTGAACGGAAATGAATGACCAAATCACTGGCTAAGCGGTACTCAGACAAAAAGTAAATCAGTAGCGGAGACGCACAATGCAAATTTCCAATCCTGACATTGGCGAAATAATCGATGAACGTGGCTTATACGAGGATCTGCTCCCGCTAGACAATGCGCGAATTTTAGAGCTGGGATGTGGCACTGGCCTCCACACCCGTAACATCGCAAGGGCTGGCGTTGGGCGCCGAGTCACGGCTTACGAAGTAGATGAAATTCAGCATGCTAAGAATCTAAATAGCGATTACCCGCACAATATTAAATTCAAGTTTGGTGGGGCAGAAAATATTCATGAGCCGGACGATACATTTGACGTCGCGATGCTGTTTAAGTCTCTACACCATGTGCCTACCCCGCACATGGAACAAGCGCTTCAGGAAATTAGCCGGGTGTTGAAGCCCGGTGGCTTAGTTTACATCTCAGAACCGATATTCGCGGGCGAATTTAACGAAGTTCTGCGTTTGTTCCATGATGAGCAAGTAGTGCGGAGATCCGCTTTCGATTGCGTCAAGGATGTCGTCAAGCGCGGTTTATTTTCCCTAGAACAACAAACGTTTTTTGCTGCTGCAGTGCACTTTGATGATTTTGCGGACTTGGACAAAAAAATCATTCAGGCTACCCACACGGAACATCAGCTTGATGAGCAAACCTATCGCGATGTTGAATTAGCCTTTAACCAGCACATGACTGCTAAGGGAGCAAACTTTCGGGCGCCGATGCGAGTTGACGTACTGCGGAAATAATCCCCAGATATTTAACGTTGGACACTATCGATTTGTAGGTTGATCGGCGAAGTTTCCTCAGGCGCGTCCTCGGGGTATGAAAACGGAGGCGCGGCGCCTGTGAGATCGCCGGGACTGGGCATGGCTTGGCCAGATGGGGAAATTCGGGCGGCAACGATGATAGTTTGACCGGCCGATAAGCGAAATTGTGGCGCCATGCTCATGCTTTGATCAAGCGACGTACGCACAGGGAACTCAACTGCTTCCATGCGTCGCACGGCAACAGGTGGCCCGCCTTGCCCCTCGACTCTCGCAAATACGAACAGACTTTCTTCGCCGGTAACACGCTTGGCCATTTCGGGCGAAATTTCAATCAGAATCGGTATGGATGGCAACGCCGCAACTGTCGGCGCTTGCGATTCGCTGCCGACATCGCCGCCTGCTTTCCGTTTCAATTGTGCAAGAATTTGGTCGAGTTCAGTGATTGGCGCGCCAGCGGCCGCGCTGACCGTGCGTGCGCGGGTCAAATAGTTGATGGCCGATTCAAGATCTTGACGTTCGGCCGCACCAAGCCCTGCTAACCACAGGGCAGACACATTGTTCGGTTCGATGGCCAACGCCGCGGCAACAAGCGACTGTGCCTCGTCAGTGAGCTTGCCATTTGCCTGCATGGCGATCGCGTCCGCTAGTTGCAGCATCAGACCGGGCGCATCGGGAATGAGTCGATTGGCCTGGTTGAGCGCTTCCACTGCTTCGTCGTAATTACCCATGGCCATCATCGTGCGACCGAGTAGCGCCCAGCCTTCGGCATCATTGGGGTGATTTTCCAGTCGTTCTTTAAGACCAGCGACTGCTTGACGAATTGACGTTTCGTCCATCATGGGCGCCTGGGGCTCGACCGCGCGGCCAAGCGCGCGATCTAAATCGCCAACGCTTAAATATACAGCGGCAGTAATACCGCCCAGCAATAACATGACAGAAAGAGCGGATAGAAAGGTGGGTGCATCACGCATCTCGCGATGTTGTAGTTGTTTATCATCATCTAGCGTCACGCGTACGATGTCGTCCTCGGCGGCTTGTGCTACTTCTTCGCGTAGCTCACCAGCGACGACATCTTCGCGCAACTCAGCAACACGTTGTTCATACAGCGCGTTCGCTAGGTTGTCTTCATGCTGCTTTTTGCGTGGTCGCAAGGACAAAAACAAATACGCGAATACGCTTGCGCCAAGAGCGACGCCTAGAAGAAGAAAGGCCATTGATTCAGCGCTTAGTGATTGGCATCTTTTTGCCGAAGCGTTGCGGCATATTTTTGTTCTTCATCGGAAAGGGTATCTTGTGTTCTCGGTGTGCGAATTAGGCGCAGGACTATGAAGCCGGCGATCCCGAGCAAAGCGAGCGGGCCGAACCACAGTAGCAATGTCGATAGTTTGAGTGGCGGTTTATACAGGACAAAGTCACCGTAGCGTGCGACCATAAAATCGCGAATCTCCTGATCAGTCGCATTCTCATTTAGCATGCGAAAGACTTCGTCGCGTAAATCCTGAGCAAGTTCCGCATGTGAATCCGCTAGCGATTGATTTTGGCAGACCAGGCAGCGTAGTTCTTCAATAAGATGTTCGTATCGCGCTTGTGTTGAAGCGGATTGAAATTCATACGGTACGTCCGCCGCGCCGGCATTGAACCCGTTTAAGGCTGAAGCCATGAATAGGACGGTCGCGCAAAGACAGACGAGAGTCCGCACAGCTAACTCAATTCCTGCAGCATGGGCAAGATGATTTCTTGGATAATTTCTTCGTTCAGCGGTCCTACTTGCTTGTAACGAATAATGCCTTGCCGGTCGATCACAAAGGTTTCCGGCACGCCATAAACGCCGAGATCAAGACCAAGTTGTCCCTCTTCATCGACGATAACCATCTTGTAAGGATTGCTGTATTTGCGGAGCCAGGCTTCAGCGCGCGGGCCATCATCTTTGTAGTTGAGACCAAAAATTTCTACGTTTGAGTTTTTGCTGAGCTGCACAAGTAGCGGGTGCTCGGTGACACAAGCAGCGCACCAAGATGCCCATACGTTAAGCAGGCGAGGTTTGCCGAACAAACTCGTTTCCGAAATCGTTCGGTCAGGTTCATAAAGGGATGAAAGATTGAATGCAGGAAGCGGTTTACCGACTAGTGGGGACGGTACGTGTCGCGGGTCTAGTTTTAAGCCGAAGGCGAGCAACCCTACGAAGGCGATGAAAAATGCGGCGGGAATAATGAAACGTTTCATGGCGGACGTATTGTATGCCGTGTTTATGGACTTTGCGGAATCGTACTCTCTCGCCGCGCATTTTTGGTTTGTCTCAGCCGCGGATCGCTCAGTGCTATCACACCGCCGAGGGCCATGAATATTGCCCCCAGCCAGATCCATCGGACCATCGGTTTGTAGTGTATACGCACGCTCCACGCGCCGTCTTCGAGTGGTTCGCCCAAGGATACGTAAAGGTCGCGCATCAAGCCCGGCCAGATACCCGCTTCGGTCATTGGCATATTCCGAACATGGTAAAAACGCTTTTGTGGGTAGAGTTGCGTAACGCCTTGGTCATCTGTAGAAACTTCAAAGTGCGCTTCAGTCGCGCGATAGTTAGGGCCTTCAAAATTGCGTAAATCTTTGAAGGAAAATTGATATTCCCCCACCGCTTGGCTATCGCCAGGTTTCATTTTTATGTGTTCGTCGACCGCATAAAAACTCGTCACCGTCGCGCCGAGCAGGGTGGTGGCAAAGCCAATATGCGCCACAACCTGACCTTTGAATGCGCGCGGCAGACGTAACAGGTTACGCCATGGATGATTTCGGCCACGACAGCGCGTCCAGATGCCGACTAGCGTGCCAATAATGACTAAAGCGCCAAGAAAAATACCGAGGCCGGCGAGTAAAAACGCATTACCGCCAAGGCTCAAATAGCTGACCAAGGTAATTGAGCCAGCGCCAATCAGCGTGTAGTAGAAATTAGTTAGCAGTCGTTTAGCGTTATCAGATTTCCACCGCGCAAATTGGCCGAAGGCTAAGGCCAGTACCAATGGCGCCATGACGAAAGAAAATACCGCATTGAAGTAGGGTGGTCCTACCGAGATCTTGCCTAAGCCAAAAGCTTCGTGGGCCAATGGAAAAAGTGTGCCCAATAAAACAGTGGCGGTTGCAATGGCGAGCAGCACACTATTAACAAGTAAGAAGGTTTCTCGCGACGCGCCCTCGAACCGGTTGCCATTAAATGCGCCCGGACCCCGCCACGCGTAGAGCAACAGCGCACCGCCGATTAAGCTCGCGAATAATGCCAAGATAAAAATACCGCGCGCCGGGTCGGTTGCAAATGCGTGCACGGAAGTCAGTACACCGGAGCGCACTAAGAAGGTTCCGAGTAAGCTCAGTGCGAACGTCGTAATTGCGAGCAACAACGTCCAGTTTTTGAAACTCCCCCGTTTCTCAGTAACAGCAATGGAATGAATCAACGCGGTGCCGAGTAACCATGGCATGAACGATGCGTTCTCAACTGGATCCCAAAACCACCATCCGCCCCATCCAAGTTCGTAGTAGGCCCACCAGCTGCCAAGCGCAATGCCTATTGTGAGAAAACACCAAGCCGCCACCACCCACGGACGAATCCAACGCGCGGATACAGCGCTTAAACGCCCTTGAATCAAAGCGGCCAAGGCGAAGCCGAACGCCACGGCGGTACCGACATATCCCATATACAACATCGGCGGATGAATAATCAGGCCGGGGTCTTGCAATAAGGGATTTAAATCGGCCCCGTCGGTGGGTACATCGATAAGGCGCTCGAACGGGTTTGAGGTGAATAACATGAACAACAAAAAACCAATACTAATCGCGCCCATGATGGCGAGTACAAGGGCGACAAAGTCGTCCGGTAAATCGTTGTCGAAAACGGACACTGCGGTGGACCAACCGGCGAGAATGAGCACCCAAAGTAGTAGCGAACCTTCATGCGCACCCCAAACGGCCGAGATTCGGTAGGGCAGCGGCAACGCCGAATTAGAATTTTGGGCGACATAGAGCAAAGAAAAATCGTTTTGAACAAACGCGTGAGTGAGCACGCCAAAGGCAAGCAGCAACAAAGCAAACTGAAGTTGCGCGCAAGGCTTAGCCAGTGCCAACCAGTTTTGGTATCGGAAATGGTAACCGGCTAACGGCAATCCGAATTGGATCACCGCAACGCTAAGGCTCAATACCAAGGCGAGATGTCCGATTTCCGGTAACATTTTCTATATGACCTTAGTTACTCAAAGGCATTTTGTTGGCGTTTCCATCGGCGTTTGCTTGCTCCAGAGCTTCTGCAACTTCCGGCGGCATATAGTTTTCATCGTGCTTGGCTAGCACCTCGGCGGCGATAAAATTGCCTGCGGCATCAAGGGTACCGTTCGCGACAATGCCCTGACCTTCGCGAAATAAGTCGGGCAGGATACCCTCATAACGAACCGTCACGATATTCGCCGTATCCGTCAACGCGAACTGTACGGCCAAACTGTCTTCAGCGCGAACGACGCTATTTTCCACCACCATGCCCCCGATTCGAAATTTTCTATCGCGCGGTGCTTCGCCATTTGCGACCTCGGTAGGGGTGTAAAAATACATCAGATTTTTTTCAAACGCGGTGAGTAGCAAAAACGCGGCGAGTCCAAGGCCGACAAGGATTGCGGCAATGGCGCTCATTCTTTTCTGTCTCGGCGTCATCGGTTCTTCGCGGCTACTCGCCGTTAATCTCGGATATTTCCGCAATAACGCGGCGACGGTGGCTTTGTGACGCCACCACGTTAGCCACAATCACAATTGCCGAAATGGCAAATGCGCTCCACACATACTCTGCATAGCCACCCATGGCAAAAAAATCGCTCAAGTTCATATTTGCAACCGTTCTTTCACCCATTGCTTACGTGGCTCCATCGCGAGCAGTTCAGTTTGCGTCCGCCGCAAGGCCAGTGCACCGAAGTAGCTCATGAATGATAAGGTCATCGCAAGTAAGGGAACTAACATACTCCAATGAATGGATGGTGAGTCGAATTTCGATACGGTTGGTCCCTGATGCAAGGTATTCCACCACTCGACAGAATAGTGAACGATGGGAATATTTACTGTGCCCACGATCGCTAGGATAGCGCCAGCTCGGGCTGCGCCACGCGGATCTTCAATAGCGCTCTGCAGCGCAATGTACCCAAGGTAGAGGAACAGCAAAATCAATTCGGAAGTCAGTCGCGCGTCCCAAACCCAATAAGCACCCCACATCGGTTTGCCCCACAACATGCCTGTCACAAGCGCAACAAAAGTGAAAGAAGCGCCTAGCGGTGCGACAGCTCTGGCGAAGGCGTCGCTTACCTTTGTTTTCCAAATCAACGAGCCCACAGCTGCGCTCGCCATACACATATAGACAAACAGCGATAGCCAAGCGCTGGGGACATGAACATAGATTATGCGGAAGCTCTCTCCCTGCTGATAATCGGTAGGGGCGAATATCAAGCCGCCGATGAGGCCGATCGGCAACGTGATGAAAAAGATCCACCAGAACCATGGGATCGCGCGTTCGGCGATATCAAAAAATAGGGCCGGCGAGGCGTATTTATGTAATCGTGAAAACCAGCTCATCGGTGGATCATACCGACAGCCGTGCCCGAATGGCGCTAGCGCAGGCAAATGGGCTTAAAGTGATCGCTAGCATCGATAAACCACTAAGAAAATATAGCTCCGCGGCGATTGGCAGGCCAGCGGACGCGTTACTCACGCTAGCGGAACCAAAAATCAGAATTGGCACATACAGCGGTAAAACCAGAATAGCGATAAGTGTCCC
>JBCCFA010000208.1:0-7768 GCA_039029975.1 Pseudomonadota bacterium | reverse complement strand
GCCTTGTTGCCGATAAGAGTTCATCAATGAATTGTGATGGAGCCCGTGGTGTCAGCCGCCCCAGAATTAATCGATTTTTCGCAGGACGAACTCGCCTTCCTACGTAATTGTTCGCCGCTTAAACACTTTGATAAAGATGCTTTCCGAACGGCGATATTACGCGCCGAAGTTCGTGATCTGCCGCCCAACACAATCCTTTATGAGGGACGTCAAAAGGACAATATCGGCTATTACTTGCTGTCCGGGCAGGTCAAAATTTACGATAAGTCAGATCAATGTTTTGAGATCTCTGGTGGTGGCATTGAAACCTTATACCCGATCACGATGCACGTGGAAGCGCGAGTAAAGTGCGTAGCGTCGACCAATGCCAGGTTTGCCGCAGTATCGATGGACGATTTAGCCGATATTGAAGTGCAATCTAAAGCCTTTGATCTCCATGAGATCGACGAACAGGATGATAAACTCGATGAACGCATTTTAGTTGATGTGTTTCACGCCATCCAAAGTGATCAACTTGTGCTGCCATCCCTACCCGAGGTTGCGACCAAGATCAGGTCGGCGGCCGAAGACGATGATGTGAGCGTTGATATGATAGCGAAGGTTGTGCAGACCGATCCGGCTACCAGCGCTTATTGCATCTCTGTAGCGAATTCCGCCGCTTATGCGGGCGCGAGTGAAGTTGCCGAAGTTCGCGAAGCCGTAGTACGCATGGGAATATCAGGTACCCGAGATGTCGTCACGGCTTACACCTTGAGAAGCCTTTTTCAAACCGAAAATATTCATGCACAGCGGCATCTGCAGCTTGCTTGGTCACATAGCTGCGTCATCGCCGCAAATAGTTTTGTTATTGCGAAACGGCTCGGCAGTTTGAATGCTGAGCGTGCGTTGCTGGCTGGGCTTATTCATGAAGTCGGTACCACCATGCTTATCGCGACCGCCTTAAAGCTGGAAGGGAGCTTAAATTTTGACGCGGATTTTAGGTTTATTGCCAAAGAACTGTCCGGACCTATTGGCGCCATGATTTTGCGCGCTTGGAACTTCCCAGACTCAGTGGTTGACGTGGTTCTAGATCCCGAAAACTACGACCGCGAACCCAGCGAAAAACCTTCGCTCGCAGATATTGTGATGCTCGCCCATTATCAGGACGACAATCCGGTACCGTGGTCAGAAACTAAGCCGAGTCCCGAAACCATTTTGGCGATACCCTACTTAGATGATGCGCTGGACGACGAGATGCGCTTAAGAATCGTGAGCGACGCAAATGAGGAATACGAGGCGGTGCTCGGCACACTAAGAGCCTAAACTCATATAACCGCAGCAATTTAAACGAGCTGAATTAGCAAATCATTCGCCAAAATTTGCTCACCCACGTCAATACAGATTTTGGCTACCTCTCCGTCACTTTCCGCATTCACGGAAGTTTGCATTTTCATCGCCTCAATCGTAACAAGCGGATCGCCTTTTGTGAATTTATCTCCCGGCGCGACGTTGATGGCAACAAGCAATCCAGGCATTGGCGCACCGATTTGCTTAGGATCGTTCTTGTCGGCTTGCGGATGGGCAACTCGCTCAACGGCCGCGCTGAGATCTTGAATTTTGATCTGTCGCGGTTGTCCGTTTAATTCGAAAAATACCAAGCGAGTGCCATCTTCATGTACATCACCGATCCCCGTGTAGCGCATCAGTAGCAATTTGCCTTTGTCGATTTCAACCGTTATTTCTTCGCCAGACTCCATGCCATAGAAGTAGTTTGCGGTGGGTAAGACGCTTAAATTGCCATAAGATCGACGCGCTTTCGCATAGTCTACGAATACTTCGGGATACATCAGGTAGGAAGCAAGTTCTTCATCCGAGAGTTTGCGGTCAATCTTGTGACCCGCTTCTTCTCTAGCAACAGCGAGGTCAGTCGGCGGTAGTAACAATCCCGGGCGTTGTTGTAGCGGTTCCGCGCCCGCTAGCACTTTTTGCTGTAACGCTTTAGGGAATCCCCCCGTCGGTTGTCCAAGCTCTCCGCGAAAGAACGACACCACCGAATCTGGAAACGAAACGTCTGTATTCGGATCCTCTACGTCAGCTCTGGATACCCCACTCGTAATCATAAACAAGGCCAAATCTCCAACAACTTTGGAGCTTGGTGTAACCTTAACAATGTCTCCAAACATTTCGTTTACATCGGCATAGGCTTGCGCCACCTCCGACCAACGGTCGCTAATACCTAGGGCACGGGCCTGTTCTTTCAGATTTGTATATTGACCGCCTGGCATGCCATGGATGTAAACTTCCGACGCGCCGGCACGCATGTCGCTTTCGAATGCACGATAAAGCCCACGCGTTTGCTCCCAGTATTGCGAAACCTCACGCACTGCGTCAGGACTTATTCCAGAGCCGCTCGACGAAAATTTTGTTGCTTCAACAATTGAGCCTAAATTTGGCTGCGACGTCATGCCGCTCATGGCATCTACAGCAGCGTCAACGGCATCAACCCCAGCATCGATGGCCGCCAGCACGCTGGCGGCAGAAATACCACTGGTATCGTGGGTATGAAAATGAATGGGAATGCTAATTTCTTGTTTTAACGCCCCAACTAGATCACGCGCCGCAGTCGGTTGGCACAAACCGGCCATATCTTTAATGGCTAAAATATGTGCTCCCGCTTCCTCGAGTTCTTTGGCCATACTAACGTAGTAATTGAGGTCATATTTTGTGCAGGTGGGATCAGACAAATTACCGGTGAAGCAGATCGCGGCTTCTGCAACCGCGTCGGTTTCACGAACCGCTTCGATTGCAACCCGCATATTTTCGACCCAATTCAACGAATCAAAAATCCTAAAAATATCCACGCCGTGCGCCGCGGCCTGCTGCACGAAATAACGCACCACATTATCTGGGTAATTGGTGTACCCCACGCCGTTCGACGCGCGTAGCAACATTTGCAGCAGAATATTTGGAACGCGCTCGCGCAGGCCCTGCAATCTTTCCCAAGGACATTCGTTCAAGAATCGCATAGACACATCGAACGTAGCGCCGCCCCAACATTCTATGGAAAACAATTCCGAAAGTTCTTTTGCGTAGTACGGTGCAATGGCGAACAGATCATGGCTCCTCATTCGCGTCGCCAATAGCGATTGATGTGCATCACGGAATGTGGTGTCAGTGATCTGCACCTGCTGTTGTGAAAGCAACCAACGTGATAGACCGGCTGCGCCTTCGCGCTCGAGAATTTGCTTCGTGCCGTCCGGAATTTGGGCGCGGTCCGATTGAGGTACTGTCGGCGGATCAAAACTTATGGGTTTAGGACGGTCTTTAACCGCGGGATTGCCGTTAACTATCGTTTCGCCAACATAGCGAAGGAGACGCGTCGCTCTATCTCTTCGGCGACTGAATTGAAATAAGGAGGGGGTGTTATCAATAAACTTGGTGGTGTAATTCGCGTTAACAAAATCATCGAGCGATAACAAATTTTCCAAGAACTTAAGGTTGGTCGCGACACCCCTAATCCGGAACTCTCGTAGCGCACGCAACATCCGCTGATTTACTTCTTTCACGTCGTTACCGCGTGTCGTGAGTTTGACTAATAAAGAATCGTACGCACGGTTAATCTTAGCCCCTGCATAAGCCGTTCCAGCATCTAGTCTTACGCCAAAACCCGACGCGTTACGGTAAGCGGCGATGGTGCCATAATCAGGAATAAAGTTATTCTCCGGATCCTCGGTCGTGATTCGACACTGCATTGCGTGCCCGCGCAAACTGATGTCTGCTTGTGCAGGAACACCGGATCCCACCTTTCCAATGGTTGCGCCTTCGGCAATTTTTATCTGCGCTTTAACAATATCAATACCGGTCACTTCTTCCGTAACGGTATGCTCCACTTGGACGCGGGGATTCACCTCAATGAAATAAAATTCGCCACTTTCCGCGTCTTGTAAAAATTCTACCGTTCCAGCATTTTCATAATCAGCATGGCGAGCAAGACGCACCGCAGCACTGCAAACTTCTTGCCGTTTCGCATCGTCTAAATACAGCGCCGGCGCCCGCTCCACAATTTTTTGATTGCGTCGTTGCACCGTACAGTCGCGTTCGAACAGGTGGACTACTTGCCCTTGTTTATCGCCCATGACTTGCACTTCGACATGGCGCGCTTTTTGAACCAACTTTTCTAAGTAGACTTCGCCATTCCCGAATGCATTCTGAGCTTCGGCGCGCCCCTGAGATACGGCGTCAGCTAGCTGCTCGGCAGATTCAACGATTCGCATGCCGCGACCGCCACCTCCCCAAGAGGCTTTTAACATGACGGGGAAACCCACGGCCTCGGCGAGCGCCAAATTGTTGGCAGTGTCCTCGCCTAGCGGTGGCGAAGCGGGCATCACTGGAACCTCCGCTGCTTCAGCCAAATGTCGCGCGGAGACTTTGTTACCTAACTTACGCATAACGGCGGCTGGCGGGCCAACGAAAATAATCTTGGCCTTTTCGCACGCATCCACAAACTCGGGGCTTTCAGACAAAAAACCATAACCCGGATGGATCGCATCAACGTTGTGCTCACGAGCGATTCGAATAATGTCGTCAATATCTAAATATGCCTGCACCGCAGTGCGACCGGCGCCAACCTGGTAAGCTTCGTCCGCCTTAAATCGGTGCAAGGAATACCTATCCTCGTGCGAGAATAGCGCCACTGTGGTGATATTTAATTCAGTCGCTGCCCGCATGACGCGTATGGCGATTTCCCCCGCGGTTCGCGACTAATAATCTTCGAATTGATTTCATGTTCTTTACTGTCAGTATTATGAACGGGCGCCCGGCTGAACAAGACTTGGTGATAAGATCATACCACTATGATTTCAACGCGCTTATCGCGAACCTGTCTTTCCGTCACTATCGCTGGCCTAATGCTGAACGCGTATTTCTCGCCAGTATTGGCGCAGGACCACAACAAATCTGACTACCACTATCATCTTCGATTTAACGCCTTGGACAAACCGACCACTGGGTGGATTTGCGGGGGCAATCTACAACGGGATAAGTTTCAGCTACCCACAGGTGCGAGGTGGCTCGAAAACGGTTCGACCGAAAAAGCGCAAGCCGACGAAATTTGTTTTCGCTATCAACTACCCGCAAAACTTCCTGAGAAAGACGACTATTTCGGCCCCGCCAAAAGCGATCGGGTACGGGTGAGTTCCATTGAAGAGCTCATTCCTTGCGCCAACTCAAAATCGCCAATTCAAGCTGACATTTTTGTCGAAACCCCTGCAGCATTCGACGTTTCGCTACCAGGGAAGAAACTAGCGAATAATCATTTTCTACTTCTACCACGCCCGTGCGATTGGTCTTCCGCGATCATTTGGGGGGACATCGATAACACGAGCTTGATCGAAAACGACAGCGGAAACTCTTTGCGCGTAACGATGCCCAAACGAATTTCGGCAGAGCAGCGCGCTAAACTTTTGCATTGGTTGAACGCTGGCATTGACTCTCTAAAGATGACGCACGGCAAGCTACCAGTAGAGGATATTCAGATACTTGTTTTTCCAGTTGGCCCAAATGACGAGATTGTGCCGTGGGGGCAGGTAACGCGTGGTGGCGGCGACGCTGTCCATTTATATGTGGATGAGACGCGAAGCCTTGAAACGCTCAATAGCGATTGGGTATTGGTGCATGAACTTAGCCACTTACTACATCCTTACATGGTTGGCGCCGATGGCTGGTTGTCTGAAGGGATAGCCAGCTACTATCAGAATGTACTGCGCGCGAGAAGCGGTTTGCTTGATAAAGAAATGGCCTGGGAGAAACTTGACGCAGGGTTTCGTCGGGGAGAAAAACAATTTAAACCGGGCGTACGATTATTTGAAAACACTCGGCAAATGATGCGCGATCGGCAATATATGCGCGTTTATTGGAGCGGCGCGGCAATTGCAATGCTTGGAGACGTCCAATTGCGCCAAGCAACTAATGGCGAACAATCTCTCGATACATTGTTGAGAGAGATATCCGACTGTTGCTTGCCAACAACGCTTCGAAAATGGCGAGCCGAAGATCTAATTCAACGCTTTGATCAAATTAGCGGCACATCAATCTTCGCCAATCTTTATGACAGTTATGTTATGCACCCGAGCTTTCCGGCACTTGAACAAGCGTATGATTCGCTTGGCTTGACTCGGCAAACCAAAGGCTTGAGTTTTTCAAGAACAGGTCGCGATTTACGCGAGGCCATTATGCAAGGCATGAATTGACGTCTTTAGACTGCGTCGATACCTAGAATAATTTCGTCAGCTCTCAACTTCTCGAGAATATCTTCACCACCAGCGCGAATCTCATTAACGTCGGCGACACCCATTTCACCAGCCAACGCGGTTAAGATATTTAAACCCGTTTCATCAGGGTGAAGGGATAACAGTTCAACTAGTCGAGCCGTCAATACATTTGCCGTAATAAATTTAAATTTATTGTTGCGTTGCCGACAGGCGACAATAAAAGTTGGCTCATGGGGTTCGCTTTCTGGATATTTAGTAGGAGTTACTGCGTGAACCGGGTAGCTATAACGGAGAATCTTCGTTAACGGATTCAACACTGGTTTATTTTCCAATAAGCTACCGCTCGGCCATTCGCGATCCGGCAAAACACGCTCATCAGCACTAACTTCGGTCTCCAGCCATTCGAAATGCGCGAGCTCATACAAAAAATCTGGATCGATTTCGCATTCGCGACTGTTTTCAAGGTAGGCCAGGAACTCCAAGGGCAGGTCAACAAAGCACATCGTGTCACTACGATGATTGACGATGTAATCACGAACGAGTTCTTGCCACGTAGCATCTTCGTAGAAAGACTTTACGCGCGGAAAATTATCATTTAAAAATTGTTCTATATTTGCGTAAACCGCATGACGATAAACTGCCAAACGCTGTTCAGAAAGCCCCGGCGGCGGGGTATTGTTCTCGGGGTCCCTTAAATAAGCGCTAAACTCGCGTTGAGCTCGCTGAAAATCTGGCTCTTCCAAAGTATCTACAGAGTTGTCCATTAGCGCTAATTAGCAAGCTTGCTTAGCCTGCGGTTCGGTAACTGCGTATTTATTTTGCAGCTGCCGAATTTTTTCCACCTCTTGCAGAACGATATCCAAGCTTGGAATATTTTCGTCTCGCTCAAGCAAGGTGGGGAACACGCCAAGCGTCTCGTAGGCATATTCGAGCAGGGCCCAAACGGGATCAATTACATCCGCGCCATGGGTATCAATAATGATTTTTTCTTCTGTAAGTAAGTGACCCGCGATATGCGCGTAGGCAATTCGGTCGCTTGGAATACTGCGCAAAAAAGTTTGTGCGTCATATTGATGATTGACACTGTTTACATAGACGTTGTTTACATCCAGCAATAACAGGCAATCGGCGCTATCTAGGACTTGGTTTAAGAACTCATCTTCTGGAATAGTTTGCAAGGGCGTTAAGTAGTAGGAAGCATTCTCCAGGGTAACTCGCTGACCGAGATGATCTTGAATTAGTTTGATCCGATCTGCCATGTGTTGCGCAGAATCTTTGGTATACGGCACGGGAAGCAATTCATAGAGTTGACCTTGATCGGCGCAATAGGTCATGTGGTCCCCATACAATCGGACCTGGTACCGACGCAAAAAATTAGCCAGCTTGTCCGCACCGTCCACGAACGACCGCCTGAGATGTACATCGGTGGCGGTGAGCTAGCGACACCCGAAGATCTTTACGCACAACGATACGAATCCGGTGTAACACAAGTTTCGGAAGGCAATAAGACGCGATTCGTC
>JBCCFA010000207.1:0-7813 GCA_039029975.1 Pseudomonadota bacterium | reverse complement strand
TGTATCGAGCAACTCCTAACGGCGTTGTCCGAGAGAAATAGCTAGAAGCGTTTTATCTAAAAGCTCCGGCACACGCCCGCTGATTTCCTTCGTTCTATTCCGAGATTGCAGTCAGACGTACCGACATAGACGTCGAAACGTCTGACTGCAATCTCGGAATAGAACGAAGGAAATCAGCGGGCGTGTGCCGGAGCTTTTAGATAAAACGCTTCTAGCTATTTCTCTCGGACAACGCCGTTAGGAGTTGCTCGATACACACGTTGATCCGTAACCTAAAGTTGCTGTGATTAGAAACATCTAGACCGCCTTAACGGTGGGCATTGGAACGCAACTTAAATGAGTTACGAAATACTGCCCAGGTATTCCTTCCGATTGAACAGAATCAATAGCAACCTTCCGTCGATTTTTATTTCGAGAACGCGACACCGCTAATTTCTAATGGTAAAGAACCATTAGCGTTAAAGGACGAAATAATGCCAACTGGCGGCCCACCTGCCGAGGCGCTGGTGAACCCGTAATTAACAGTACCACTTGGGATAGGACATCCGCCCATACAACCGATCGACCCTGTTGCGCCTGTATCGCTGAAAGTTCCGGTTAAGTTAGCGAAGCCGGAATTTATAGGTACTGGTCCAGTAGAAGCAATTGTGAACGTGCCCGAGGCGAGTGCCGGAAAATTCCCTTGGAAAGAAATTGATGTCATAGTTCCCGCGGTAAAGTCCGCTAAAAAGTTCGCTTGGGTTAACGTACCATTTAAGTCCGAAGCTAACCCACTATTGTCATAAATAATGGTCGGAGAAGTGGCAGAGTACAAAGAATAGTTAACCATGCCAGTTGTATTGGTGATAACTTCATTCGGCGTTGTGTAATCGGTTCTAATAACGTGGAACGGTTCACTTAATACTTCCATCGAAACTAACGCACCGCTGGTGAAAGTGTATCCTGTGCTGAATCTCGCCCAGTGAACACTTGTCATGGGGTCTGTACCGCTTTCTTGGAGAGATGCGCCGGCCTGATTAAAAGAATCGCCGAATGTAGTAGTGAAATTGCTTAGCGGATTGCCCATGGGAAATTGATCATCACCGTTAGCCAAACTGAAAGGTGTTACCACCGCCATGTCAGTGTAGTTAAAGGCGTACTTGATGGTCGTAGCTGGCGCAAAATCCGTTTGACTCGATAAACCAAACGCCGCCGTACCGACGAACGGATTCGGATCATAATCGACTTCATATGCAAGACCCGCCGCTAGCGGAGCGTTATTCCCGTTTTCGCCGGTAAAGAATCCGTCTAGAGTGACATAAGCGCTCATCATGCCGCCTTCGCCTCCATAAGACGCGAAGACCGAATCTTCAACAAATAATGAAGGGACGGATGGATCAGTGACGTCTCCGGTGTCTGGTGCTTTGATTGAGCCGTTTATCGAAAATAGGATATTGTCGAAAAAGACGTCTAAATCCACGGTACCTGTCCCTAAACCGAAGTTCCACTCAAGTTGGCCGGCACTCGGTGTCATGCCCATGCTTGAGCCATCTACGGCGGTTGCATACGTTCCGCCGGTTAATCCATAAACGCCTGTGCCTGAGAACGGAATTTGTTCAAGCATATCGCCGTAAATGATGTGGACGCTCTCGAATTCTTCTAACGTGACAATTCTTTGGGTGACTTCACCCGTCGTGAAATTCTTTTCGGCAATTAACACGTTGCCGTTTTCCCAGCGCTGAAAGGTAACTAAACCGTCCGGTGTGGTGCCCGCATCGCCTTCGCCAGTTTGCGCCGGATTCGCAGAAAGTTCTGCCAACAGTTCGCTATCGATTTCGTTCAAAAACTCATTAGCTTCGGTGGCGAAATTGGAATCCTCTACATCTTCGACAGAGTTGATTGCGGTACGAAGTGCGTCGAAGTCGCGGGTGACGAACCCCGCGGTAGGCTCCCCATCGGTCGTCGTATCCGCAGCTAGGGCGACAACGTTGCCATTCACTGACACGACCCCTAAGCCCTCGAGGAAATCGGTGCCGCCGCTGGCGCCCTCAGTTTCGTCATCATCTGTTGCCGCAATCGCAGCAACTTGGTTGAGTTCGACCGTGAGGTCGTCGCATGCCCCGCCAAGGTCACAGATTCGCCCATCCGGCGCTGTTTGTTGCCCTTGCTGATAACCGCGCTGGCGTCGTGAGCTGCGACCTTGGCCGCGACCTACCTCGGTGCGTTGGGGAACGCCAGCTATCTGAGAGCAAGACGTTCCATTACAACTATAGGCCTGTCCAGCCGGCACAGGGCCAAAGAAGCTCCCGCTTGCTAATTCCCATTCGCCGCCGTGTCCTTTCAGTGACGTTACATTAGTAATAGGGTCATGTGTCAAGGTGCCCTGCGTGCCACGAATCCCAATGGTGGCGACCGCAGTTTTAATGCGAAAATTACGTCTATTGGCTTTGCCAATGACACCCGTCACCAAACGCACGCTGCCTTTAAGCAAGTTAAGAAAGCTGCGCTCGTTGCCGTCCGCCTTGCCTTCGTATTTGTATTCGTCGATTTGATAATCGGTGTTGGGTTGTAGCGACGCGAACCCGCCGTCAGTAAATTTGATTTGTGCGCGTCCACGCGTGGTGGCAACGGTTTCACCGCTGTATACCATGTCGCCTTTCTTTAAACCGCGCGAGCCGCTTTTGCCGGAAGCCTTTACGTCGCCGAAAGAATAGATGACTTTCGCTGCGTGCGGAGCCGCGAATGTAGGGCTAGTGATTAACGCCAGCGCGCAAAAGATCGGTGCAAACGCAAGCAACGATCGCCCCAAATTTTTTTGAAGAATTATCGTAATGTTCTGCATGATGATCGTCCTATGGGCTCTTCACTGACGGTCGTTAGAAATCGTTGCGAACCGTGACCATGAACGAAAAGCGGTCGTAGTCACTGGTGATGATATTCGAGTCGTTGTTATTGAACTGGATGGTCGGTGAGACGCTCCAGTTTTCATCGAACTGATATCGGTAGCCAAAGTTAAGATCGATGAAATCGTCCTGCCGTTCTTCCAGGAACGTGGGGTCTGGCTCTTTGTAATCGCTGTACTGGTAGGTGATTGAACCAAATAAGCTGCCGCCTTCGTGCACAGTGATTTGCCCGCCGCCGCGAACGCCAATGAAATCTCGCGAGAAGTGGGAACCTGCTGACTCACTTTTCTCATCTTCTACACCGCCAAACAGACTTAAGAACACAACTGGTCGGTAGGCGGCATCTAGAAAAGCATGGCCCCAACCAACACCCGCAGTATACCGATTCACGTCGCGCACCCGCTGCTCTGGGTAGCGTACCAAGGAAAATTGCCCAAAAGCTGTGAACTGGTTCGCTTCATCTGGGGTGTATTGCCACTGTGCGGTGGACCCAATGGCCTCACGGTCACTTCGAAACGCAGAAGAACCATCGACCTTAACGACGTTGCCATCGGCGGATAGGCGGAATTGGTTTTTCCCATCGATGCGCCAGTTAACCCCAGCTTGACCATTACCGATGGTGGTCGAGAAGTTTGATTCTTCCAACGCGAGACGATGGTTGATGCCAATGTTGGTAAAAAGGCTGATGCCTTTCTCCAAGTTAATCGGTGCTGTAACGCGCACGCCGGCGGCCAAGTCCCAAATTGCGCTGTGTGTTTCAAGCGACTGGCCGGAGAGGTTAAAAATCAACCCACCTAAAGCGGGCACGGCGATTTGTGATTCCGTGGTCGCGCTGTTGACGTTACCGTCGTAGCCTAAGCCGACGCTAACGTAAGGTCGGTAGCGAATACGCGAGGCGTCGTGATACTGGTCAATTGTGGATATGTACTGATCAATTGTTTTCTGCACGTCAGACGGTAAATCCATCTCTTGTACTTTGTCGAACTCACTACGGGCGTCATCGGTATCGCCGAGCACGAGGTAAGCGCGGGCTAATTCTGCTCGAGCAGGACCGTTTTCGGGTGCTGCGTCCACTGCGCGCTCAAGCGCAAATACGGCTTCTAGGGGTTTACCGGAATCAAGCGCGCTCAATCCGTAGACGTAATCGAAATTTGGATCACCAGCTCTGTCTTCTTCTAGGGGCTTGAGCAGCGCGTAGGCATCAGCGGCTTTGCCTGCGTCAAGCATCGCTTTAGCGCGATCGATTGTCTCATCGGCGAAACTCGAATTAGCGAATAACAAGCTGGTAAATATTAAGCAAACAAGCAGTGGACGGCAGCGGATTTTTGGCGCCGACCGAAAGATGATTCTCGACACGTGTTTCCCCTTAAATAATGAACGTGACGCGGACGAATTATTCTATTGCACCATTGTGGCATAAACTAAACAAATTAACCACGAAAATACCGCAAGAAACTGGGGTAATATCTTGTTTGTGTGGCCTTTTTGCGACAAAAATAGGGCGAAAAGAGCGGGCGCCAAGACCGTACAGGGTTTTCAGCTTTCGGCCAAATCAAGTTTGGACCTTCTATGTCAATCGTCTGGGCGCTTCTATTTGGTCAGAATATCGGCGCCGATACCTTGATGAATGCCAAATTTAGTCGTCGCGAGTCGTCTTATTGGTTAACGAATCAGCCTCTGGATCATAGTACTCACCCTCAAAAGTCCGTGGCCCGCGAGGGTTTGCGGAAGGGTCACCGTGAAAATGTGTCTGTGCCCGGTAAACCCCTGAAGCAATTAACTTTTTCGCACACAGACCGCGGAATGCCGGAATTAATAAGGCGAAGCCAACGGCATCGGTGAAAAAACCTGGGGTCAAAAGTAAGGCGCCGGTTATCAGCAAGATGAGGCCTTCGACTAATTCTTGTGCCGGTAACTTACCCGCCGCCGTACTTTGCTGGATTCTAGTAACGGTCTGTAAACCTTGAATCCGCAGCAACCAGGCGCCAAGTATCGCCGTGAGAATCACGACAGCGATGGTGGAGCCGGCCCCAATCACTCGGCCAACAGAGATCAGCAGATAGATTTCGATTAACGGTACGGTGATTAAGGCGATGAATAGAACAGCAAATGGCGACATTGTTAAAATTGCATAGAATTTAGGGTTATTGATTCACTCCCGGACGCAGCGGTATCCCACAAAAGGCAGTCATGACCGCGAACAAACCGACATTAATCTTTTGCACCTGTCCTAATGAGGATGCAGCCCGAAAGGTGGCAACAGCGGTGGTTGAAAGACGTCTAGCCGCATGTGTGAACATAATACCAGGGGTGCGTTCGATATATCGATGGGAGGGCGCAATTGCAGATGACCAAGAACATTTGTTGCTAATGAAAACCAATGAATCACAAATCGATCCATTGGTTGAGTTTGTTGAGCAGATTCACCCCTATGAACTCCCTGAAATCATCGCGGTCAACATTGAGCATGGTTTGGGTAAATATTTAACGTGGATTGAGGACGAAGTGAGTTGAGAGCAATCGCCTTATTTTTGTTGCTGCTAATGGCATTAACGCCTGTCGCGGGTGGGGCACAGGGTTTGCTCGATGGCTTGGTTGGTAAAGATTCGGTCGTCAACCTTGGTGGTGGTCAAGTCGAGTTCTTAGATCCAGAGGAAGCGTTTCGGTTCGTGGGTGAATCGAAAAATGGTTCGGCATCTTTATCTTGGGATATAGCGCCGGGGTATTACCTTTATAAAGACCGGTTCAAACTCGAAACGAATCCTGCAGACCTGGGAGCGCGCTTTGTCGATTTACCCTCCGGCGAAATGAAGGAAGATCCTGAATTCGGTCGTGTTGAAATCTACCGAGATCAAATTGATCTAAGAGCAGCGCTTAACCCGTCTACTACCGGCACCGAAACGCAGGAACTTACGGTCACCTATCAAGGCTGCGCCGAAGACGGTATTTGTTATCCGCCGATCAAAAAAACACTAACGCTAGTTGCTGATGCATCCGGTAGTCGTGGGATCTCGAACAAAGCCCTAGGCGCTTTGGGCGATAAATCACCCAACTCGACCTTAAGTTCAACTAATGAAGGCAATATTGGGTCCGGTAGTGTTCTATCGGCAGATCGATTAGCGAGTGAGCTGTCTGATAGAAGTCTTCTCAGCACGGTCGCGATTTTTTTCGGATTCGGCTTGTTGCTTTCATTTACACCCTGTGTGTTTCCCATGGTGCCAATATTGTCTGGCATCATTGTTGGGCAAAAAGGGCAGGTGACTACGGCGCACGCTTTCCGTTTATCGCTGAGCTATGTAATCGCCATGGCGACAACCTATGCTATCGTCGGGGTGATAGCAGGATTGTTTGGACATAATCTGCAAGCAACATTTCAACAACCACAATGGATCATTGGATTCAGCCTTGTCTTTGTATTGCTCGCACTTTCGATGTTCGGGTTTTACGCGCTTGAATTGCCTCAATCTTGGCAAACGAAATTAGACCAGTTGAGTCGTTCCCAAACCGGCGGCTCCTATTTAGGTGTTGCAGTGATGGGCGTGCTGTCGGCGATTATTGTGGGGCCGTGCGTGGCGCCACCATTCGCCGCAGCTTTGCTTTATCTATCGCATCAAGGAAGCCCGCTTGTTGGCGGCGTTGCATTATTTTCCATGGCAATGGGCATGGGCGCGTTGTTGTTGGTTGCTGGCACCGCAGCAGGAAAAATGGTGCCGCGCTCAGGTGCGTGGATGGAAGGTGTTAAACACTTTTTTGGCGTAGTTCTGCTTGGTGTTGCGATATGGTTTTTATCGCGAATTTTACCGGGCCCCGTAACGCTCGCTCTATGGGCGGCGCTGCTTGTGATCTCCGCCAGCTTCTTAGGGTTTTTCAATCACCGAACAGACGCCTTAGCTGGTTCGGCATCAAACGCGACGGGCTGGCAGACTTTTAAGAAGGGTGTCGGTGCGCTCGCCATGACTTATGGCATTGTGTTGATTGTTGGTGCGGCCATGGGTGCTCACGATCCGCTTAAACCGCTGGCACCATTAGTGGCGGTGAATAAATCCCAAACGCAGGCGTTATCTTTTGCATCAATTAAAAGCGAACAAGACCTCCAAAGCGCCGTGGCTACGGCGAGCAAAGCTGGCAAGATGGTGATGTTGGATTTTTACGCGGACTGGTGCGTTGAATGTAAGCACCTAGAAAAAAACACGTTCGGCAATTCTGCCGTGCAGGGTGCTTTAACGGATGTGTTGTTGCTTCGCGCTGATGTCACGGCGAATGATAAAATCGATCAAGCCTTACTCAGGCGCTTCGAGTTATTTGGGCCGCCCGCGGTGTTATTTTTCGATGAGTCTGGCGCAGAAAATCGACGCTTCCGCGTGCTTGGATTTTTGGGACCGGAAAAGTTCTTGGCCCATTTAAACGCCCTCAAGCGTAGCGAAGCGACATTTGCAACGCGTGCTGCACTAAATTGAATAACAGCAAAATTCTACTTCTCATCTGTGGTGTCGCCATCGTAGCTGGAGCCGCTGGCTATGTGACCCGACAATCTTTGCAGCCGACTCCGACAGTTGTTGAAACGGCTGATGTGGTTAATGAAGATAAAAGCCTTGAACAAAAAGCTAAACCATTATGGTTCTGGGCTTTCGACGATCTTAGTGGCAACAAACGTCTGCTGAGTGAATGGAAAGGCCCCTACTTGGTGATTAATTTTTGGGCAACTTGGTGCCCGCCTTGCCTTAAAGAAATTCCCAGTTTTAATCGCTTGCAACAAGCTTTCGGCGAAGAACGTATTCAGTTTATAGGTATCGCCTATGATCACTTAGATTCGGTTGAAAAATTCGTCGCTGACACTAAGGTCGAATACCCGGTGCTAATTGGCGGTGATGATGCGGCCATTTTCATGCGCGAACTTGGTAATAAGATTGGCGGTCTACCGTTCACCGCTG
>JBCCFA010000206.1:0-7832 GCA_039029975.1 Pseudomonadota bacterium | reverse complement strand
GTAGCTTATCCGCTTCCCGATTAGACAAAGCCGTATTCGCGAGCTCCGCATATTTATCGGCAACGGCTCTGATACCCGCTTTCGCCTGTTCATTGTCTGGATCAAGTTCTAAGACTTTTTTGTACCTGTCGTAGGCGTTGCGGTTACGCGGTGAGGCAAGTCTCACGGCGGCTAAGTCTTTGTCGGCCGCGGTTAATAATTCGGAGATCGAGGCGGCCTTGCTTTGTTGTTGCGCAAGGTCTTGCTGCTTTTCTTGCAAGCGTTTTTCAAGCTCGGCAACATCCAATTTCTCTTGCTCGAGCGCTGAAAGATCGGCAAGCGTCGTCTCCGCTTCAGTGAATTTATTTTCTTGAAGTTGATTGTTGAAGTCGGCCGCGAGCTGCGCGGCAATAGCTTCAATACCTGCTGCAGCCGCGTCGTTTTCTGGATCGAGCAATAACACCGCACGAAATTTTAATAACGCATTACCCTGCGCAGGTGAGACCAAGCGTCCGGCCTGCATGTCGTCGTCCGCGGCGACGAGAAAATCTTTAATCCGTTGCTGCTCACGCGCGGCCGCGGCAGATTCGGCGCGTTTATCTTTTATCGCCTGCGAAGCGTCAGTTAGTTCGAAAGGTTTATAAGGTAGTGAATCTAAGTAATCGTAAAGCGATTCCGCCGTTTTAAGATCGCCCTCGTCCAAAGCTTTATTTAACGCGCGCTGCACTTCCGGCGCCGTGAGTTCAATACCTTGCCGCGCGGCAACGTTGTCACGGTCAATCTGCACGGCTTGACGGTAGTAATCCAGCGCGGAGCCGTCAAACGGCTGATACACCTTGCCGGCCGCTAATGACCGATCGCCTTTTGCGACTAAAGTTTGTACAGCTTCGACGTCGCCTGCCCCGGCCACCAAACGCTTAAGATTGCCTACAAAATCCTCGGGACCAGAAAACCCTAAGGCCAGCACCCCCACGACCAAAGCCGACAAAACACCCGCAAGAATAATTTTGCCCCAACTCGATGAGTGTTGGGCTGGCATCTGCGAGTTTGGCGGCATGGACACATTCACGTTGCCAATGGAATTCGCCACTGACGGCAGTTCAGTGGGTTCCAAAGATTCACCGCGGGGGCGGGTCGCTATTTGCGTTTCGATATGCCGTTCGCTGGGTGCCTGCGGTGGCGTAGACGGTGCTTCGAAATTGGTTTTGCTTGAGGGCTCAACGTCTGCGAATAATTCGGTGGCACGCTGAGAGTAGGAGCCCGCATCGGCGCTCATCCCCAGTTGCGTGCGCCATTCGTCGATCGTTTGTGGCCGCTTCTTTTCACTAAACTGCAAGCCGTTATCGATGGCGCGCAAAAACTGTGGCGAGTATTTACCCTGCCCAATTGTCTCGGCGCTAATAAACGCGTCTTTCTCAGATTTTAAAATAGCTTCACTGCGATCGATCGCATCCATGGGCATAAGACCGGTAATCGCCCGATACATGGTGGCCGCCATGGAATAGATATCGGTCCACGGACCCTGTCTGTCACTTTTCGAATAATATTGTTCGAACGGCGCATAACCGGGGGACACAATACTGGTTAAAGACTTAGTTTGTTCGCCCAACGCTTGCCGGGCCGAACCAAAATCTAGCAGCACCGGACTGCCATCACGCCGAATGTAGATATTCGCGGGTTTAATATCGCGATGAATAAAACCATTGCTATGAATTAAATCCAAACCATCAAGCAGCGGCTCAACGATGCGAATTAATTCTTGTTCAGGCAGTTGTTTGCGTTGGTCAATAACTTCTTGAAGACTATTACCGCGCTCATATTCCATGACCATGTAGGCGGTATTGTTTTCTTCGAACACGCTTAGCACGCGCACAATGGCGGGGTGCTTAAATTTGGCGAGCGTTCGCGCTTCTGAGATAAATCGTTCTAAGCCCCATTTGTAGCGTTCGCCATTTGCCTCGGAGGCCGGGTAGACGGAATTGTCACCATCGCGCACCGCGAGCTCCATGGGTAAATATTCCTTCACGGCGACGAACTGATCGAGGTTGGGGTCGTGGGCGAGATAGGTAATGCCAAAGCCCCCCTGGCCGAGGACTTTATCAATCAAGTACCAGTGCAGGCGGTGATTGGTTTTGAGGGAGTTTCTAAGCTCTTGTGTGGGCATTTTATCGTGCGCTTGATCACCGGGAGTTGATAAATATTCCCGCAACTCAGTATCTTAGCGCAGGAATCGGATAACGTCTTGTAATTACTGACTAAATGGCGTAAAAATCCGTGTCGTCACCGTCGATGGATCGATTTAGTGACGCTTAATCAATTTCATTTCATGTTCTCAAGGAGGAGATACACATGAATCATTTACGTTCGAAAGTCCTATATCCCTTACTAGCGTTATTCCTAGGGGTTTCACCTCAAATCTTCGCTAACGCGTCGGCGGCAACCGTGTTGCTCTACGATTTCGACAACGCGAGCGGATCAATAGACCTTAGCCCCGAAGTGGTCGCTACCGGGCTGAACCCACAGGCTTGGACAGTCGTTAGTTCGACGCTGCGCGATTTTAGCGGCAATCCTGGTAAAGCCATTGCCACCAGCAGCTTCAATAACGGTAATCGCTTTGAATTGACGGTTCTCGTGGCCGCCGGACAAATTTTTGAATTGTCTGGTTTTGCCTTCGATCAACTGGCGTCCGGCAGCGGGCCTAGCGAGTGGTTTTTGTCGATTGACGATGAGGTCATCGCCACCGGCAATACCACCTCGTCGTTTGAGAATGTGCTCGGCGCGACGCCCCGTTCTCTTGTGGGTACGTTCACCGTTGGACTTGGTGGGACGAATGCAGGCAGTAACCTTGGCACATTAAGGATAGATAATTTCGCGCTCGAAGGGTCGGTGCAACCCGTGCCCTTACCAGCATCGATTTTATTGTTATTCAGTGCGTGCGCCGGATTGCTTGCGAGCCGTCGCTCACGACATGACTGACATTTAAGGCGTTTGACCACAAGTTGTTCGCGCCGGATTGCTTTTGAGCGATCTGGCGCGTTCAGTACGACTCTGTTGTTTGGTATTCCCAGGCGCGCCAGGCGTCGTGCAAGGGAAAGTAAAGTGCCAGCATTATCGGCTCGCGGCTTATCTTTGCGAATACACCGGCGTATCGATTTAACTGCGGTAAGTAGCGCTCCACTTGGATGTCCAAAAAGTTTTCTAGGTCAGCCGCCAAATGTTCACTCATTTTAAAGTCGACAATCCAGCGCACCTTATCGGCAACAAAGGTTCGATCTAAAATCACATTCATGGTTTCCCGATCGGTAACCGCCGTTAACGGAAACTCCGAGCGCGCATCCTCGTGCGTTGATGAAAACAACCATCGACCGCGATCCGACTTAAGTACCGTGTCGACTGCCTGCGTCACTTTCACGCTGGCGCTAGCAAGCTGTGCTTTATCAATCCCAATGGCGAGCAACCGTCGCTCTACCAATGTCTCCCCGGCGCGGGCCCATAAGTCTTCAAAATCAGGTAAACCCAAAAGCGCGATTTGCTGCATGAGTTCGTGAGTGACGGTGCCAATGTATTTAGCGGTTGAACTGGCCCAGTCAAATTCAAGCTCAGCTTCCGGATCCGGTGGATGAAAAATCGGCGCTGTCTGTCTTGCAGGTAGTAATGGGTCAGTTAAGCGGCGCAGCGTATTCAAGTTTGTTACAGGAACATCCGCCGTTGAATCACTTATCGCGGTGCTACCCGCTACTGATTCCGCTGTTTGCAAGTTGCTCGCCTGCGCCGAGATAGCCGGCCATAATAATTGCTGCAGAGATCCTTTGAGTGGCTGCTTATCCTCGGCAATCTCATCACAGAGCAAATGCAATTGCTTCTTAGCGCGGGTTAAAGCCACATATAAAAGTCGATACGATTCAGCATCTGAGGCCAATTTATCCTGCCCGCGAAGATACTCATAAAGCCTATCCGGCGAGCCTTTAGCCGGCAATAAACTCATCAACAAACTGTCGTGCTCGTCGTTTTGCCAACGCAGCAGCGTATTGGGATCGGTTCGCGTGCCCCGGTTCATACCCGCGATAATCACTACATCAAACTCCAGCCCTTTCGCTTTGTGTATGGTCATCACCTGCACCGCGTTGCCGCTTACGGTGGCCGGAGAGATAAAACGTTTGCTTAAAAAGCGCTGCAGCCCCCCGACGGTGAGGACACTTTCTTGCGCCTCGAAATCCGCTAGCAGATTTAAATACCGATTAACGTAATGTGATGCATTGTCGATATCCGCGATTTCATTGCCGCGTAAAGCATGCCAAGCGTCTGCCACCACTTCTGCGATTGGCACGCGACCGACTAAATTTCGCGCCGTTGAAATGATGTCAGCGAAAATTGCTAAGCGCGCTTGGCTTGGCTTTGGCAGGCGGGCAAAATTTTCCTGGCGTGCAAGAATTTCGGGAATTAGCGCGAGAGGGGCAGCAATACGCAGCTGGGTAAGTTCGACTAAATTCAACCCCAGCCACGGCGCGCGCAAAATCGCGAGCCAGGCAATCGTATCAGCGGGATGAATTAACGCCCGGCTAAGCGCACTTAAGTCGCCAATGACAGGATGCTCAAGCAGACCATCAATATCGCTCGCAAGCGTATTGATGTTAGCCGCTTGCAACGCGCTGGTGACATCGCCGAGGTGACTTCGGTTGCGTACCAGCACTGCAACAGAAGGGTTTAGGCCTTTATCTGGGGGTTTCTGAAAGATTTCCCGAACCAAACTCAGCACGCGCTGGCCAGGAGAAGCCTCGGACTCTAGCGGGTGCACCAGCACTCGCGCGTCATCCGCTGTGGCTTGTACGGCGGCGAGTCTGGTTGCCGCGGAAAAATTTGACCCTGCTCGCGACATGTCGTCTAGGGCATGATTAATCCACTCAACCACCACCGGATCGGAGCGGAAATTAGCACGCAGCCTAAGCGCTGTCATTGGCATTTGTGCGAGTCGTTCGTCGGCAAAGGTCGCGGTGAAACGACTCACATCGGCTTGGCGAAATCGATAGATCGATTGCATTGGGTCGCCGACCAAAAACAGACTGCGATTTTGCGCCGCATCCCAGCCGGCAATTAAGCGTTCGATCAGTTGATACTGTACCTGAGAGGTGTCTTGAAACTCATCAACAAGTAGATGCGTGATTTGATAATCGAGCAACAAAGACGCGTCGCTTGGCGCATCATCACTCCCTAAGGCCGTTAGCGCCGACAGCGTGACTTCGGTGAAATCCACTTTGCCCGTTTGCTGAAATACCAAGCCGAGATGGGCGGCCGCCAGCTTCAGCACCATAAACAGCGCTTCAAGTTTCTCCCAAGCGTGATCAGAAAACCGTAAATCGGGCAGTGTATTAACCGCCGCAAGCGCGGCTAAAAAGCGCCGGTCGGCGTCAGCAATAATGTCGCTCAATTGCGCTTTGAACGTTTTTGCCAAATCATCTTTGGCCGGGAAACCTTCGTTTTTAGTTAAGCGTTTCCGCGGCTCGCCCTCTTTGGTTAAAAACAACGCCGCCAAGGCGCGCCATGTTGGTAAATCTTCTGCTGAGGCGGTGGGCAATTGCGTTAAATCACGCAGTTTTGCAATTTCCGCATCCGGCTTAATAGCGGCCACTTGCTCGCCGCAAAACTGGCAAACTTTCAATAAGCTCGTTTGATCAAAGTCGGCGAGGCGTGGCACCAGCAATTCAAGCTGCCTAGTAATCAATACCGATATTGCACGCTCAACGGCTGCGCGCTCGGGTTTACTGGCCACCGGTTGCAGCCACTGTTCTCGAATTGCCAACATGTCGGCGAGCAAGGTTTCAAGGCGTGCCCAATGATTGTCCACGTGAGACACGATACTGCGAACCGCGCTCGACCATTCGCTGCCGGTAGCAATCTCTTCAATGGTATTGCGCGCGGCAAGCGTATAAATAGAAGCACTATCTTCGAGAAGCTGTTGACCGCCGGTGCCGCCCGCCAAAATAGGATGGCGACGCACTATCAGCTGCGCCAAGGCGTCGATGGTCAAAATGCGCAAGCGCCGGGGGTTAGCAACAACATCCCAAGCGTGTTTTTCTGCATGCTGTACGGCTTGTTTAGCCCAATGTGCGGTAACTTCATCTAGCGTGGCGTCAGTTTGCTGACCAACATTCAAAGCGCCAATAATTCGGGACCGCATTTCTTCCGCCGCTTTGCGCGAGAAGGTAATCGCGATGACTGATTCAGGTTGAGGAACGGTGGTTAACAACCGCAAAAAGCGCTGCGTGAGTAGCGTGGTTTTACCGGAACCCGCCGGCGCTTCGACAATGAAAGATTGGGTGGGATCAAGCGCCAGCGCGCGCTCCCGCTCATCAACTAACGATAAGGTTGATGGCTCACTCACTGTCTAGAAAACCATCAACGATTGTGATTTCACGCGAGGCTGCTGCTTTCTCGTTGGCTCGGCAAAGTAATTGTTGGTCACACTGTCGGCAGGTGGTGGCAGGATGCTTTGGATCGATTGCCGCATCACCAGCGGCTATTTGTTCGGCCGTGTTGTAGAGATCATGCCGCCATTCTCTGAGCTGATTGGCCCACTCGTCGGATTCATTCAATTTACTTAAAGCAGACTTCGGCAGATCGACCAGCTTGCATTCGCCGCTGCGAATTTGCGCATAAGCGATTGCAGAAACGTCGTCTCCCCGCAGGTTAGTCGCATAAATTGGCAGCTGCGGTTGCTCAATTCGTGGCG
This sequence comes from Pseudomonadota bacterium, assembly GCA_039029975.1. Taxonomy (GTDB): domain Bacteria; phylum Pseudomonadota; class Gammaproteobacteria; genus JBCCFA01. The sequence continues at coordinate 1,126 of JBCCFA010000206.1, read as the reverse complement.
CCGCCCAAGATCCGCGCGTATCTACACCGGTTTTGAAATCAATCACCGCGACTGTGTCATTTGCGAGGCGATCAATGCGATCAATTCGAACATTGAAACGCAGCCTAGCGATTTCCGCTTCGAGCCTTTTTTCCGTCGCTTCAACGCTAAATTCGCCACGCTCGGTTTCAACCGCTAACCACTCATTGAGTAATCGCTGCAAACGGTCGGCCTCAAGTGGCCAGTATTGAGGTAGCTGCCTACTTTCGCGCTGGTAAGCGTTAATGACTTCGTCAACAACCTTTTTTACCAACCGTTGCAGCCCTTCTGCGCTATGGTTCTTTAGCGCGGCCGAAGACTGCAGGCTTTCCCACAGTGCGGCGACGGCTAAATGAACGAGCTCGCCGCGTCGCCGAGGGTCCAAGCCCATTGCAGGTTCTTCAACGGTATCGCTGCCAAGTCGATGTGCCACATAAGCGCAAAACGGGCATGCCGCCTGATCGGCGAAAAACCTCACCGCATTACTAAGCGGTACTTCGGTGGCAAGCGGCAAGCCCAGCAAGTCTTCACATTCTGTAAAACTCAGCGACGCAGTTTTCGTCTCTGCACGATTCATCGTTTGCTGATCAACTGCATCAAAACCGTTGATCGGTCGATTGGGCACATCATCAACGAGTGCGGTGAAACTAAAGCGGTTTGCATTTGTTACTGCCACGCATTGTCTGAATGCCTGCATGGCTAACGCGGTATCTTGTCCGACGCGGGTGCCCGGCAAACCCGCTTCGCGCTGCGCTGCGAAAGGTAACAGCGGATTGACCGCAGTTGCTAGCGGCCATTCGAATTGCCCAAGGCCGCACCACGCCACGGCATCGCCGCCGTATACCGCTGCTTCGTCGAAATTGACGATGGCGATGGTTTCGTTACGAAGCGCGGTATTAAGCGTGCGCTGTTGGGCGATGGTAGTAAGCCGGTAGCACGCATGTCGCCTGGTACACAAGCCGGTAAACGAACTCAGACTTACTAAAACATCTTGCAGCTGACGCCACGCAATCAATAAATCTTGTTCGTCAGGAACCAGCACGCCCCCGGCGGGCCAAGCAAGTAAGGCAAGTTCTTTTTCAAACTGCGCTTGCCAATCAATTAAACT
>JBCCFA010000205.1:0-7849 GCA_039029975.1 Pseudomonadota bacterium | reverse complement strand
GCGTTTTATTTGCTCTAAATCTACGGTGCTCGCCACACTGGGGATTTGATATAGGTCGCAAGTGTAAGGCCACAGGTTCGGATAATCTTGAATCCGTTTAAGGTTACAACCGTAGAGTGAGTAATAAATTAAATCGAACCTGACTAAACAGGCAAACGCTCTCCAGTCTGGTTCGGTTGGTTTGTCACCCAGCAAGTAGCGATTATTTTCTAGCCGATTATCTAATTCATCTAGTGCGCTAAAAAGCGCATCGAAAGCGCGCTCATAGTCATCTTGACTCGGTGCTAACAAGCACTTGTAAACGCCGTCGTTCAACCGATCTGCAATGAAATCATTCAATTCATCAATTTCACTCGCCTGCCCGGCCGGATAAAAATTGACCTCGGGATGGTTGGCAAGCACATTGAATTCGTCGTTAAACATACGCGCAATTGCGCCGGAGTCGTTATTAACGATTTGCGCTGTTTTTTTGTCCCATAAGATGGGCACGCTAACGCGACCAGTGAATTCTTTATCGGTCGCGCTATACAATTCATGTAGGTGAGTAGCACCAATAGCAGGGTCTTTATATTCACCGGACGTGCCAAACCACCAACTTTGCAAGCCCATCGCCGGTTCAAGTAAAACGCTTTCGATTACCTCTTCCAAACCCTTCAAGGCGCGAGTGATTGATGCGCGATGAGACCAGGGGCATGTCCAGTTGTAATACAAAGCGTAGCGATTGGACTCGGGCTTAAATTCGCTGTCCTCGCTGATGCGCTCGTGAAAACCGCTGCTGAATCGCACGGTGTGACCGTCGCGTTTAAAGTCCGCGAGATCCTCGTCGCACCACGCCCCCTCGATTAACATGCCCATGAATTATTTTCCGCTGAGCGATTCAAACGCTTCAGCTTTTCCCCCATTTATTTAGGTGGGTAATCTCCCGCGATGGTTTACGGGTTAGCGGACCAAAGCGACCTTCCGGATACCCGATTGGGATCACCGCCACAATGCCGTGAGTTTCCGGAATGTCTAACATCTCAATCAATTCTGCCTCATACACCTGATGCATTGTCGTTAGACAAGAGCCAAGGCCTTTTGCTCTACAACCTAAGAGAATGTTCTGAATGCATGGATAAACTGAACCATAAGATGGCGGCGCTAAACCCACTCGGTCTGCTTCAGGCACCGCCATGGGCCAGTCACGCTCGCCGCAGATGAACAGTAATACAGGCACATCTTTCATACGTTTGCCGAAACCCATTGCCGTGCGAATATTGCGAGCCTGACTCGAATTATCATCGTCGGCAGGCAGAAATGGCGTGAATCGTTTGTCCATCGCTGCTTGATACTGCTCACCAAAATATCCTTTCACCTTGGGATCGCGAACAATCAAAAACTCGTAAGGTTGCGTGTTTAAACTGTTCGGGGCGTAACACGCGGCGTCCAAAATTTCCTCAAGCAAAGCTTGCGGCACGGGGTCCGGTTTCAAACGACGCATTGGACGCGCCGTTGTCATAATATGAAAAATATCTTGATTATCTTGCATCAGTCCACCTCACTAACTTCGTTTCACTCAAAGCATTAACACCAGTCAGCCATTGTCGGTGCTTAGTTAGTTTTCCCGCCACCAATGGTTAAAAAGACCCACGAGTTTGCCACTACGCCGCCTATCGATGGTCCAATATAACACTATGCGTATTCTTATCTATTTATCTTATTTGCTACTGCTTGTGTCGTTTTCGGTCCAGGCAGAAAAGCACAACCAGAATCTACGAACCATTGATGGAGAAAGCGTTTCAATTAACGACTACGCGGGAGACGGCCGTTGGTTGTTAGTCATGTTATGGGCGACCGATTGCTCGATTTGCTCTAAGGAAATGCCCGGCATGTCCGATTTTCATCGTCGCCATGTCAACGCCGACGCGCAGGTGCTGGGCGTGGCTTTAGACGGTTATGAAAATAGAAACGAAGTGAAAACGTTCATGGCAAGGCACGAATTGAGTTTCCCAAGCGTAATCGCGGAAATGCCGAGTTTCGCGCTTCAATACGAAGCAGAGGTGGGCGAACCGTTGATAGGAACACCGACGTATCTACTTTTTAATCCTGGCGGCGAGCTTGTTGCGAACAATCCCGGGCCATTACGGCCCGTTGCTGTCGAGCAGTTTATGCGTCGCTAGCTTGCCAGATCATAGGCCGTTAGCTCCGGCTTCTGCATTTCTTCGAAGAATTGCTCCGGACTCCAGGGCCAACTCGCGGGCACACCGTTTTTATCCAGATACCAGCTGTTACAACCGGTCGCCCAAATTGATTTCATGGCAGCTTCCGCGCGTTTATCCTCGAACACTTGGGTAGCCGTTCCCGATGCGCTGATTTCGCGGCAGCGGCCGTCACGAACTTGTTCTACGAGTTGCAAAATGTAATTCAGTTGCGCTTCGGCAATTTTGATCAGCGAGAAATTGCCCACCGGCCCGTTAGGTCCGTTCAGCATGAAGAAATTGGGAAATTCAGGAATGGATATCGACAAATAGGCAACTGGCGAATCGCGCCAAGCGTCATCTAGATTTAAGCCATCTCGTCCAATAACCGTCGTCGGGCGAATAAAGCTGTCCGCGCGAAACCCGGTGGCAACCACAATGACATCTAATTCGCGAAGCTCGCCGTCTTTCGTACGAATGCCATTGGCTTCAACGCGCTCAATGCCTGAGGTAATGACATCGGCGTTTGGATATTGGATTTTGTCGTAGAAGTTTGAAGAAAAAATCAAGCGCTTGCATCCGGCGCGGTAATTGGGGCGTAACTTCTCGCGCAGCTCGGGATCTTTCACGGTTTCTAAATTACGCAGGCACTCCGCTTCGATTTCCTTCATGTTGTCCGATTCTGCATCAATCACCGCGTTGGAAAAATGATCAAAGTCGATGTTGATCTGCGCTTTGAGTTCTTCAATCTTCTCTGCGTTGTTTCTGAATTCGGTTTTTTCTTCCTCGCTGTAAGGCTCGTCTTCAATTGGCATGACCCATTGTGCCGTTCGCTGATAGAGGTCAAATTGCTCAACGCGATCAACCAACGCCGTGGTGATTTGAATCGCTGTTGATCCGGTTCCGATTACGCCAACGCGTTTACCCTCTAATGGCACGCTGTGATCCCACTCAGCACTGTGAAAACTAGCACCCTTGAAATCTTCGAGACCCGGAATGTCAGCTTTGTGCGGTACGTGCAGAACGCCGGTAGCCGCAATTAGGATGTCGGCGACGTCCTTTCGACCCTTAGACGTTTCTAAATGCCACTGGCCATCTTTGAATTCGCAGCGCGGAACGGCCTCGTTGAAATTTACGAAATTTGGCACCTTGTATTTTTCTGCCACGCGTTCGAAGTACTTACAAATTTCCGGGCCGGGCGCGAATGTGCGGCTCCAGTCTGGGTTCGGCTCAAACGAATACGTATACAGGTGTGCCGGAACGTCGCAGGCAATCCCAGGATAGGTGTTCTCCCGCCAGGTACCACCTAAGCGATCAGATTTCTCGTAAATCGTAAAATTTTTGTAGCCCAATTCCTGCAGTTTAATTGCGCTTAAAATACCGGCCATGCCCGCACCAATAATTACAATGCGGATATCGTTGTTATTCGTTGACATACTCTTTGCTCTCCGAACTCATGGACTCAGTCGGGGATAACATTGGCTACCCGACTCTATCCTCTTGCCATCAGTTTTGATCAAACATCACCACGCTACACCCGCATTCAGAAGGTCTAACGCGCATAAAGCCCGATAGTTTAGCGGATTCATCGTCGATTACCGAGTTTGACATTCCTGCTTTTTCGCACGATTCGTTAAAAAGTGAAAAATTTTTGCGCTGCATCAATCGTCTTTTCGCCGGTTTTCGGGCAGAATTACCGCAAATTTCGTCCTCTAATGCAGACTAGAAAGAGAGTACCGCATGGCGAACCCTGACTACGTTTACGAAGAAAAACACGTCGATAAAATTGTGATTCGAGCGTTCAACTTCGACTTCCCAGACGATTTAGACCCTATCTGGTCGCCAGAAAACCGCGCGCGATCGCATATGTTTAACGGCTTGTCATTAACCATGCCCTATCTCGAGCCGTATTTGATCAAATCGATGCAGGCCGCCACTGAAGATATTGATGAACCGCGGCTGCTCGAAGACATCAGGGATTTCAACGGGCAAGAAGCGCGTCACTATCAGTGCCATCGTCGCATGAACGAACTGATAAAAAAGAATGGCTATCCTGAACTCGCGACAGTCGAAGAAAGCATGGCCGCGTCATATAAGAAGCTTTTGACGAAGAGTTTGCGCACGCAACTCGCCTACAACGCCGGGTTTGAAACCATGACCAATGGGTTCACTAATTGGCTAATCACCAAACGATTCGAACTGTTCAAAAACGCGTGTCCCTACGTCGCCTCCTTCTGGTTAATGCACATGATTGAGGAAGTGGAACATAAAACGGTGGCCTTCGATGCTTACATGGCGCATTCAGGCGCTTACATTCCCCGTTTGATTGGGGTGTTTCACGGATCGCTCCACGTGGTCGGTTACGGCATTGTTGGCATGTTCACGGCAATTAAAAAAGACCGGCAAAATGGTATGAAGGTCAGTCGTTGGTCGGCGTTCAAAGAAATTTGCTCAGTCATTACAAACGTGGGGCCCTACCTGCTGCGGGCCGCGCTACCGGGTCACAATCCTCGCTGTGAGCAAGACCTGCAATACATGCGTGATTGGATTGAAGGTCATTCTACAATCGATCAAGCTAAACCGCTGCCCTTGATTGATACGCGTAACCCACAAATGCCCATCCCATTTCCGCAATGAGCGACGACTCAACGCAAACATAATCCATCAAGAGGGGGAAATATGGAACGCTATCAACAGATCATGATCGCGAATGGTTTATTCGTGATTCTAGTGGCCATGCTGGCTGGGTTTATGTTGATGTTTAATGTTATTGGCGGTCTCGAGATTTGGCCGGGGAAAATCGTCTCCGTACCAATGTACGGCACCGAAGCAGGCTGGGTCCGGGCGCATTCAGGCGGCGTTACCAACGGCATGCTGGTCGTAATCGTGGCCCTGTGTTTGCCCAAATTAAACCTTAGTGCGCGCTTGCAAAAATGGAGTGCCTGGGGTTTTATTTATATCGCGTGGTCTTTTACTGCGTTTTATTGGTTGGGTAATGCGTCTAGTAACCGGGCGCTTACACTAGGCGAAAGCGCGCTTGGAAAACCAGACTTAGTTGGCTTGGTTGGGTTTCTGCCCGGCGTGCCGAGTATTTTTCTCGTGCTGTTTCTGCTTTTTGTTGCGGGCAAAGGAGCGCTGCGCAGCTAGACACAAAATGTTGACTTAAGGTTAGTCAGGAAAACATTTAACAATATTTAATAAATTAATCGGACCAGCGCCCAACACTAAGGAGATTGTTAGGCAATGGATTGCTAGTATTGCTCGCTCGGTTATGCAGCAACATTAAGAAAAACTCATGCGCATCGTGATTGCTGATGATCATCCGCTGTTTCGCGATGGTCTTCGCCAACTTCTGTCTAAACAATTTGGCGGCGCAAATATTGTTGATGCCGCCAATTTCTCGAGTGCCAAAAATGCGCTTGAAGATGACACGGATTTATTGGTGATCGATTTAACCTTTCCTGAATTCGATCCACTGATTGATCTCTCCCAACTGCGTTCAACCCATCCGACCACGCCAATTGTTGTCATGTCGATGGAGAACCGTATAGAGCAAATCAATAAAATCATGGGTTCTGGTGTGAATGGCTACATATCGAAAGCCACGCCGCCTGAAGATATTGATGCGGCTTTACGAGAGGTCATGCAAGGAGATATCGTCGTTTATCGGGGTGCAAGCGGTCGCCAAAATCCTAAGCCACCGAGTAATGACAGACGTCTAAGTCAGTTATCCAGACGACAGCTGGACGTCCTTGAAGGCATTTGCGACGGCAAGACGAATAAAGAGATAGCGCGCGATCTGCATCTATCCCCCAATACCATCCGCCTCCATGTGTCAGCAATCCTGAAGTCGCTCCGCGTAACTTCCAGAACCGGTGCCGCTAAAATCGCGATTTCCGCCGGCTTGCTCAACACCGAAAAGATGTAGCAATGCAGCGCGTAAGCGCACAGGCATAACGGGTTTTGCCAACAAAGGGATGCCGCGTTCACGCGCTGCGCCAATGAGCTCACGTGAAGAATTCCCGGAAATTATAATTGCGGGCAATGCTTCGTCGATTTCAGCATGACATTTTTCAATAATTTCGATGCCTGAGGCATCTTGCGTAAATTCGTAGTCGCAGATCACGAGATCTGGTCTGGATCCGATTGGCAAGGACACATTATTTGAGTGATTGACCTTGCACTCCCATTTGCGTAGCAACGCAACGGTGGCATCAAGCGTGTCGGGGTCATTATCGAATATCCAAATCGTTTTTCCGGATAAGCTCTGTTGCTGGGTTGTGCTAGAGCTCTCGTTCACCGTTATCGGCAACTCATCTGTAGCAATTGCAATTCGACGAATTGAAAAAACACTGCCAACACCGAGCTTGGATTCCACTGAAACGGCCAAACCCAACATTTGAGCTAACCTGGCAACGATTGCCAAACCGAGCCCCAATCCTGACTTCACTTGGCCACTTCGATCAGACGCTAAGCGGGTAAATTCATCGAAAACTAATTTTTGATCTGTTTCAGAGATACCGATCCCATTGTCCAATACTTGTATATCAACGCCGTTTTCGCGTCGTCGACACCCTACTAACACAGAACCTCCTTGCGCGTTGCGGATCGCATTAGACAACAAATTTTGCAGAATGCGACGGATGACAAACGGATCGGTGTTTACCACTAGCGAGTTCGGCACAAAACGTAACAGCACATCTTCGCTAGCAGCGATTGGCGTAAATTCTGACTCGACTTGATCAAAAATCTCCCGAACGGCGACCGGCTGGTCTTGTATTTCAATTTGTCCCGTATCCAATAAGGTCACATCTAATAAGGTATCGAATAACTTGGACAGACCCGCTAGCGAAGAGCGAACCTTGTGAAAGATCCGCTGATTAGCTTGTGAACCCAGCTTCTCGCTTTCCATTGATTCCAAAAACAACCCGGCGGCATGCAAGGGCTGTCGCAAATCATGACTCGCATGCGCCAGAAAACGTGATTTTGCTTCATTCGCCGCAATGGCTTCTTTACGCGCACTATCGAGCGCCTCGGAACGGGCTTCTAACTCACGTAGCAATCTTTCGTGTTCAAGCTGGACGCGAATAGCTCTTGTACTCACACCATGCAGCTGAATACCAAATTGAATAAGTAGGCCGTTAAATAACCAAACTAATAACCCGACGATCGTAGATTCCGAGGTTCCCTGCAATATGTGACTTAACCCCAACCACGGCAAAGCAGTGACTAAGGTTGTTGATAAGGTAATCGCTGAGAAATGCATGGTCGCCACGGCTGCAAGCGCCGCCCCGCCAATTAAGACTGTCAAGAGATACTGGAGTTTTACATCCGTGGGGAAAAAAACGAATCCTAGTACACCCCAAAGTCCACCGATCGCAATGCTGGAGAGGGTGAATAGCCAAAAAATCCGACGGATTAGTGTTGGGTCACTCAACCGTCTAATGTTTACGATGCAAAAATAACGTTGGGCGAAAACCAACCCGCAATAAACCACATACCAGATGAGTAACTGATTGCGATACGGTTCGTCCCATAAGAAAGCAACGCCTCGAACAGATCCACGTCGACACCGGAGGCCGGCGCGCCGTCGGCGAAGGTCACCTGGCCGCCGATCTCGAGTTTGGTGCTGGCCGATGCCGGGGCGGCGGTTATCGCCAACAACAGGGCGC
>JBCCFA010000204.1:0-7854 GCA_039029975.1 Pseudomonadota bacterium | reverse complement strand
GATGCTTATGTAGTGGCGCTAACTTTGCCGTTAGGTGTGGCTATGCCGATTGAGTTGCATTCATGAAAGTGGTGCTGGTGGATGATGAGCCCTTGGCGCGCGATCGATTACGTGCCTTGCTAGCTGATATTGGCCAGCACGATATCGCTGCAGAAGGTGGTAACGGCCAACAGGCGATTGAGTTAACGCAAGCGCATCAACCAGACGTGCTCTTTTTAGACATTCGCATGCCCGGCATGGACGGCATTGAAGCAGCGAATCATCTAGCGCGACTCGAAGCACCGCCGGCGGTTATTTTTACCACGGCTTATGATGAACACGCGCTTGCCGCATTCGATGCCAACGCCATTGATTACTTATTAAAACCCATTCGCGCAGATCGTCTGGCCGCCGCCGTGAAAAAAGCACAGGCATTGAGTGCCCCGCAGGTGGAAACTTTAAACGAGTTACCAAGCGAGAAGCGCCAGCACGTGAGTGGCATGGCGAACGGTAATCTCGTCGTCGTGGATATCGCCGAGGTGGCGTTTTTTCAATCTGATCAAGGTTACACGCGTGTAGTGTGGGCCGAGGGTGAGTTGCTTATAGAGGACTCATTAAAAGCGCTTGAAGAAGAATTCGCTGAGCAATTCATTCGGGTTCATAGAAATACCTTAGTTGCCGTGAACCAGGTGGCAGAAATTGGGAAAGAAAGTTCGGGTAATCAGTTTGTTCGTTTACGTGGGGTGGAGGAAACCTTGCCGGTATCGCGGCGGATGGTGGGTGGTTTGCGGAAGCGTATTCGGGAGTTGAAGTAGGGCGGTGAGGTAGATTATTTGGATGCCGGAAATCTGAAAATATTGGTGGCAACAAACGAAGTGTTGCGAGGTCAAAGTGCATCTAATCCGTGCTACATGCTTGAGAGATTGATATAGTACTAATATTTGGTACTATGTATCAATGAAACGTAAGCACCAGAAGACTCTGGAGCAAATTTATCTACGACCCACGCTCGGCACCATACCCTGGCCAGATATCGAATCCTTATTTAAAGCACTAGGTGCCGATATCTCTGAAAGAGCAGGCTCTAGAATCGCTGTAGTATTGTTTGGGGAAGTTCGTGTTTTCCATCGACCTCATCCGTCCCCAGATACCGATAAGGGTGCCGTCACCAGTATTCGAAGTTGGCTTGAAAATAACGAGATAAAACCATGAACATAATGGAATTAGACGGCTACAAAGCGAAAATTGAATATGATGCCGACATTGACCAATTTCGCGGTGAAATCCTAGGCCTTAACGGCAGTGCCGATTTCTATGGCAAGAACCCTGCGAGCCTCAGAAAAGAATTCAGAAACTCATTGAGAGTTTTTTTGGAAGTTTGCGAGGAAAAGGGCATCAGTCCCGTCCGTGAATATTCCGGTAAATTCAATTTGCGGATACCGCCGAATCTTCATAGCAAAATTGCCGCTCAAGCAACCGCCCAAAACAAGAGTTTGAATCAATTGGTTTCCGAAATCTTAGAACAATCCATAGAAGAGTAGGCATATAGCCAGGCGCTGCAAGCTGTTGCTTTTGCGCTACGCGATTTGGGAATGCTCCACATTCTGTTCCCAAATCGTTTCAAATCAAATACGCGGTTACGCGCAAGCGATACTTTTAATTTCGTTTTCCAGAGTGATGCTTAAGTATCACATTATGTGCGCTACCTTCACAAGAACATTCCCTTGCTTGATTTTATAAATTACTCGGAACTATTGATTAAGCCGAACCAAAGTCATTTACAAATCCCCCCACAACTGCTGAATCACACTTATGGCCGCCAGCGCCGCCGTTTCCGTGCGCAAGATTCGCGGCCCGAGTTTAATTGGCGTGACACCGAGTTCGCGAATCCATTGTCGTTCGTCGTCATCGAAGCCGCCTTCGGGGCCGGAAATGAGATAAACATGCGCTTGCGGTGGATCAATATCGGCAATGCGGGTTGTGCCTTGGGTATCCATGAACAAACTCGTATCGATGTCCGGGAGTTCAGCAATGTCTTTGATGGGTAGCGGTGAATGCAATTGGGGCACGCGTGTGCGCCCGCTTTGTTCGCACGCATGATGAATCACGCCTTGCCAGTGCTGCATGCGATTGTCTTTGCGTTCTTCATCAAGTTTCACCATGGAACGCTTAGTCGCTACGGGGATTATGGCGCTCACGCCCAGTTCCACGGATTTTTGAATGGTGTAGTCCATGCGGTTACCGCGGGAGATGCCTTGAATGAGGGAAACTTTTAACGGTGACTCGCGGTCTACTTGACTATGTTCACTCAGTAGCACGGTGGCAGATTTTTTACTTAGGCTAGTTATTTCACCTACATATTCGCCATCTTTACCGTTGAATAACGTCACCGCATCTCCCACCCGCGCCCGCATTACTTTTTGCAAGCGATGGGTGGTGTCGGCGTTTAGGGTAATCGAGTTACCAACGGCTAGCGGTTGATTGATAAATAAACGCATCGCGGATACGAGCCATGATTGATAGGTTATGATACCGCGAAGTTTCAGATCCCCGAATTCATGTTTAAAGCACTCAAAACTATCTTCGAAGAAAGCATTACCGGTTTCAGCGTGGCGGAAGACGCGTCCCACTCCTTAGAGTTGGCGAGCGCCGCCTTGTTGTTTGAAATCTCTCAAGCCGATGAAGACGTATCCGCCATTGAGAAAGACCAAATTGCGGCGGCCTTGCGCAAAGTCTTCTCATTGGGTGAGCAGGAGCTGGCCGATTTAATGGCGGCGGCTGATGCCGCAGTTGGCGATGCGGTATCGCTGTATGATTTTACTGCGGTGGTGAACGACCAATTTACCCGCGAGCAAAAAATCCAGCTCATTGAAATGCTCTGGCGGGTGGCGTTTGCCGATGAAGTATTGGACCAATACGAAGAATATTACGTGCGCAAAATAGCCGAGCTACTGCACGTTTCGCACAAAGACTATATTCAAACGAAACTGCGCGTGCAGGATGGCCGTTAGCTGGCCTTGCCTAGTTCGCAGGTAACTTAATAGATTGCGCCATTGCCCCGAATGCGGTTTCGGGTATATGAATCTGTAAATAATGTGTTCTGCTAATGTAGTTATCGAATTGATAAAAGATATTATTCATCTTTATTATCAATTGTTTATATCGCGCCAATGTAGTTTCCCCGACTTTTCCACGTCGTTGTGCGTAGGAAGTTTCGGCACATCTAGGATGTTATTTTTGAGTCTTTCGTTCAATTCCCTGCAATAACGTACGGAATACACCTCTAAGGCGATTTAGACGGCCGAGGCTTGGCCTTAGTATCCTCCCGGTTTCTTTCTTATTGCGAGCCTGAACCGTAGGCTTACTTTATCGTTATGTGATTATGTCACTTCGATGAGTTTGAGATTTTTGACGAAAGGGTCAAAATCTTTATCCGAGTAAAGTAGCGGCGTTTTTGAGTGAATACAAAATGTCGCGATAATTAGATCTGCTGTCTTCCTAATTGTAATGCCACGCTTCCGTAAAAAACGATAATTTTGAGCGCATTTTTCAACCATCTGATTGCCGAATAATTCAACGGAATCAAGCGACGACAATGTCCGTTTGGCTGTATTGTAATCTCCGTCATTCCGAAAGCCTTGCAGAATCTCCAAGAAAATCAGGTCGCCTATCATCACGGCACCCCCATCTAGCGCCGAATCTAATAAATTCGTTTTCTTTGTATTCTTGCCATTGAAGTAGTCAATCCAAACACTCGTGTCGACAAGTATCACTTACCACCCCGTAATTCCTTTAAGTCGCCTTCCCAATTTAACTTGCCGCGAAATTTGCGAATTTCGTGTTGCTTATTGCGTCTGATTAAAAGTTTTAAGCCTTCCTCTACGGCCTCTTTCTTCGTTTTGAATCCGCTGGCCTTCAAAGCATCTGACATTAATTTGTCATCGATTACGATATTTGTTCTCATGATGTAATGTGTATAGTTGAAATAATTTATACACATTATAGATCGAATCGGGAAGAAGACAACGGGGCGCGAAACAACGCCGCCGCGTTACGCGGCGGGTGTACACGGTATTTGGTAGCTGATTTGATTCGCGCCAAAGCGCGAGTGAGTTCGGGTGTTAAGCCACCGCGCCGGCGTGATCGGGCAGGTCGTAGTCGCTGCCGAGCATGGCGAGAATCAGCTTGTCTTCCAACTCAATACGGGTAGTCACTTCTTCGCCAAGCGTTGAGAGGTCGCCGGCCAGGTGTGACGAGAGGCGGCTTGGATCGGCCGCTTCGTAGCGTTCGCTAAATTCAATCGCCACTTCGGTGGTTTCTGCGATGCGAGGATAAATTTCTTGAGCGGTTTTGAGCACCGGTTCGCGGCGTTCCTTACCCTCGGCGATTCGTCGATAGAGGCTGAAATGTCCGGCCGCGATATAGTCCACAAGAATTTGAATGAAGTCGTCTAAAACATCAACTACCGGTTGGTCAACGTTTTGAAGATCTTTTTTCGAGAGTTCCCACAACAGCACGAGCATGTCTTGTCGCTCTTTTAATAAAGCTTCTATAACCTTCCGTGTTCTCGGCCGTTCGTGTTTTACGGTTGCGTTTTCGTCTGCCATGCCAATATTTCCACTATTAGATATTGTAAGTTGTTAAAAAAAACTCGCCTCGGATTGCTATGTCATCTTACTATCCCACGAGGCGGCGCTACTGTACATCGTTGAGGGTTGAAAATCACGCGCTGTGTCTTGTGTTTGCATTTTTTATCATCGGCAAATTGACAGGTTTTTAAAGCCTCAGCTCGCTATACTCTGATCATGGAAATACCCGGCTACGAAATTACCCGCTGTATCGGGCAGGGCGGCATGGCTACCGCCTATTTAGCAAGGCAAACTTCGCTTGACCGCATGGTTGTGCTGAAGGTTTTGGACCCAGGGCAAAAAGACGTTCCAAATCTAGTAGAGCGCTTTATTAATGAAGGGCGGTTGGTCGCCGCGCTGAATCATCCTCACGTTATAACAATTCATGACATTAGTACTGCCGGCACCGATGTCTACATCGCCATGGAATATGTGGAAGGGGGCGATCTTAAGGAGCGTTTGGCGAACCAGTCCTTTGCGCCAACAGAGGCAATTGAAATTCTACGGAAGGTGGCCAGTGGTCTGCACGCCGCGCATCAAAAAGGCATTATCCATCGCGACGTGAAACCGGCGAACGTCTTGTTCCGCGCTGACGGCACCCCATTATTGACTGATTTTGGTATCGCTAAAGACATTACCTCTGAAGGCGATCTCACTGCCACGGGTATGTTTGTGGGTAGTCCTAACTACATGTCGCCCGAGCAGGCCGAGGCCGAAAGTGTGGACGAACGCACTGACCTGTATTCCTTAGGCGTGATCTTCTATGAAATGCTCACCGGTCGAAAACCTTTCATTTCTGAGTCGGTGGTTGAAGTCTTAATGATGCATCGCAAGGCGAAAGTGCCGAAGCTACCTGACGGACTTGAGATATTTCAAGAATTCATCGATCTCACGCTTGCCAAGGATCGCAAAGATCGCTTTGCCGACGCCGGCGTGTTGGCGGATTATCTTAATGAACTACCAAGAAAAATAGTTAAACATCAAGCCGAGCAAACCAACACGCCTGATTTTGATGTTACAGGATTGGGTGAAGCGCCGGTTGCGAGTAAATCCACGCGGGTGGCGATTAACGAGCGTAAGCGTTTTGATCGGCGTGCGTGGTTGCTCACACTGTTGGTCATTGTCGGTTTAGCCAATTTAGTGCTCGCGTATTTTCTTTATATGAGTGATGAACCGGCGGCGATTGCCGCTGAAAATGTCGGCGTGGTTTCTGTGCAAACGCTAACCGAACAGCGCCAAGCGGCGGGTAGCGAAATTGAGGCGGTGATTGAATTGCCGAATCGCGGAGAAGTGGTAGAGGCCATGCATTGGTTGGCTCAGCATAGTTTAAATGAATATCGCTTGACCACGCCGCCCAAAGACAACGCCTATTATTATTACTCTCGGCTGCTGCAGTTAGATCCAGCGGATGCGAAAGCAAAGCTTGGCTTAGCCAATATTGCCGAACGTTACGCGGTGCTTGCCGAGCAAGCGATCGCGGCAGGAGATAATGTGAAAGCGCGCGGGTTTATTTCAATTGGTCAGCAAATAGCGCCAGATAACAGCACACTGAACTCACTCGGTGAACTTGCCTTGCCGGAGCGCAACAGTTTTTTCGCCAAGCTGGCGAAGTGGTTCTAAGCGCGAACAGTTGCGCTAAATAATTATTGCGGTGGTGCAGGTGGGGCCGAGCGGTTGGCGCCGTTGTCTAACAAGGCGCGAGCTTCGTCTGCTTTAGCGGAATCCCAGCGCGACAGTAAGTCTTTCAGTTCGTCCACTTTTGCGGTCAAGTCGCCATTTAGCAGAGAACCGTCTTCTTCACTGGCCTGCTCTTTGGCGGTGGCGGCCAGCTCTTCAATATCTATGCCTGCTTTCGCGGCCTCGGTAAGCGCCGATTGTAAGCTCTCTTCTTTGCTCACTTCGGGCACTATGTCTTGGCCAACTAAGGACTGCTCGCCTAAGGCTTGCTGGCGTAAGTATTGGCGTTGTAACTCGCCCACTTGAATGGCCGTGTCGTCTACTAACTTACCGTTATCGAAAACTAAAATTCTTGGGCCCGGCTGCGTGCCGCGATACCAAGCGGGCGCGTGACCGGACAACTGGATTCGGCCGCTTTGCGCCTGTTCCCATTGATACATTCTTGCGTCAGCTGCTGGTAGGATGAAGCTTGAGCTGATAGCGATAGCAAACGCGATAACACAAGGCGATTGAAATATTTTCATGGGCAGTGGTGACGGTGCATTACGATTCGACGATTGAACCCATAGTGCACGCGCAAGTGTTTGTTTTGTCTCCACAAAGCGTAGCACATATCGAATGAGGCGCAGCGCACATTTAAACCTGGCTGAATTAGCGTGTGAGGCCCTGGCGGCGGGGCGAACGGTACTTACCCCTACCGCGCGTATGGCCGCGATTGTTCGCCAGGCCTTCACCGAGAAAATGATTGACGATGGCGTGCCTGCCTGGCCGAGCGCCCAGGTGCTGCCGTGGCGAGTTTGGTTTGCTGAGTTCTATGCTCGAATACACCCTGAGGCCCCAAGTCTATTAAGTTACGAGCAGTCATTGCTGCTTTGGGAGCAAGTGATTGGGGAAGAACCCACGCTATCGATTCAACAGGTTGGTCAATTCACGCGGCTTGCTGCGGACGCTTGGGCGAGCGCGCATTTGTGGCAACTGCCGTTCGCTACGCTGTTCAAGAAATCTACCAGCCACGAAGCGACGCTATTTGGTCGCTGGCAGCAAAAATATCGCGATCGCCTGAAGGCCCTCAGTTTTCTAGACACCTATCAGGCAGCATTAGATCTTGTCGACAAGATGCCGGGCGATGCAGGTGGTGATTTCGCTAGCTCGTCCGACCAACAATTACTGCTTGGCTACGCTGCCTTGCCGCCATTGTTGAAGTCTTTGGCACCGCAATGTTGGGCCTTAGTTGAATTCGATGAACCGAACGATTCAGATTCCATTGGTCAATCAAACGTTATCGCTTTTGATAGTGCGGCTGAGGAAATAGAAAGCGCTATTCGCTGGGCCGTGGAACAAAAATTGGCAAACCCTAAGGCCCGAGTGGCTATCGCCTTGTCTAATCCCACGCTCATGCAAAACCATCTTCAGGATGCGCAAAGGCGATTTCGGTTTTCTGAGTGCGGCGATGCCGCCCAAGCAATCGCCAATTCTCTAAATGAATCTAAAAAGCAAACGCTCAGCAATACAAAGTTAGTGCAATCGGCTTTGCGTATATTAAATCTGGGTGCGCAGGTCGAGATTGATG